>JAJFUH010000105.1 GCA_021372535.1 bacterium | reverse complement strand
TATAACATGCCACAAAAAACAGTCAAGTCAAAACCCAAATGCAGGCACAAGGCACAAGGCATAAGGCACAAGAAATATACATGACGAAATAAAGTGTTCGCGCATGATTTTAATGTAGGGGCAAACCCCCTGTGGTTGTCCACTGTAGAGCACCCCCCCCCGGGATTATACCTTGCCGATGGCACAGAAAATATCCATGGTAGGGGATACTCACCGATACTCACTCTCTCATCCCCACCGGCTTACCGAGAATCTCGCTCATAATGATGCCGTTGACAACACGGTGAGATGTGAACGCGAGTTTCATGCCCATCCCCTGATGACGGCGAACCTCACGGTGCCGCGGAACAGCCGGTTCGTGAGAGGGTCTCTGATACGCCGCAGTCCGCTCGGGAATTGTTTCCGACGGGCTGGATTCCAGAAGCTCTTCGGAAGTCGTTACCGGATAATCAGCCGTTTCCATAGTATCCCCGGCCGGAATTTCCGGATAGGGAGTCCACGCAGACTCCCTGTCCGGCGGTCTCGGAACACCGACAGGCCCGGCTGTTTCGATAACATCCCCCGGAAGGCGGGTTGTTTCGAGCTCCCTTCCCTTCCTGCTCACCGCGCTGAGACGTTTCAGAACCGATGCGACAATTATGAATATAATGATGAGATTTATCAGGAGTTCCATCAGCTCTTGTCACCTTCCTCTGTCGATTCAGGCTGTGTGCTCTTCGATATGGAGCCTCTCATTTCGGTGTCGGCCTTGACATTCATCATTTTATAGTAATCCATAATCCCGAGATTACCGCTCTTGAAGGCTTCCGACATGGCAAGCGGGATCTGCGCCTCATTCTCGGTGACCTTGGCGCGCATTTCCATGACCTTAGCTTTCATTTCCTGTTCGAGAGCCCGTGCCATGGCTCGGCGGACCTCGGCTTTAGCCTGGGCGATGTTCTTGTCGGCATCAGCCTGGGCCATCTGGAGCTTTGCGCCGATGTTTTCGCCGACATCCACATCGGCGATATCGATGGAGAGAATCTCGAACGCTGTCCCTGAGTCAAGCCCTTTTGCGAGCACTACTTTCGATATTTTATCGGGATTTTCGAGCACCTCCTTGTACGTTTCGGAGGAGCCGATGGTGCTTACGATGCCTTCGCCGACACGGGCGATGATCGTTTCCTCTGTGGCGCCGCCGACAAGGCGCTGGATGTTCGTTCGAACGGTCACCCGTGTGGTTGCAACCACCTGGATGCCGTCCTTGGAAACAGCGGCGATTTTCGGCGTCGTGATCACCTTGGGCAGAACGCTCATTTTCACCGCTTCGAGGACATTTCTGCCCGCCAGATCGATTGCGGCGGCCCGTTCGAATGAAAGGTCGATCGAGGCTTTATCGGCCGCGATAAGCGCGTTGACAACTGCGGCCACATTACCGCCGGCGAGATAGTGGGCTTCGAGTAAATCGGAGTTCAGAGGAAGCCCCGCTTTTGTTGCCGCGATGAGCTGGTTGACGATGAGCGAGGGCGGAACGCGCCGTAATCTCATACCGATAAGGCTGAAGAGACTGATACGCACCTTTGCCGCAACCGCCGATATCCACAGAGGCACCGGCACAGCCCAGAAAAAGATAAAAATAAAAACCAGAGCTACAAAAATAATGAGAACCAGAAATGGCTCATACAACATAGCTTACCCCCTTTCAATCAGGGTTACAATAATTCGTTTTCCATCTACTTTTAAGACCCGAACGGGTGAATTTTTTTCAATAAATCCTCCCTCGGTTACCACATCACACCGTTTTCCACCGATGTCTGCCGTTCCCGCAGGTCTCAGTGGAGAAATGGTTATTCCTTCGATGCCGACCAGCCCGGAATAATCGTCCACAGCGGAGGTTCCCTTCTCGCTGTAATCGAGACTGACCGCCTTGAGGGTACGGCTTTTAAGGGCGACCCGGATTAATATAAACGCCCCGATGAGGCTCGCAGCGAGCGTTATCAGCGCGCCCGATGTTCCATAGGCCGTTTTCGCCTTGAATATCCCGTACCCGATCATTGCAAGTCCTGCGAGGCCGGGAACGGAAAATCCCGGGATGAGCAGGAGTTCGATGACAAGAAAAATGAATCCTGTAATGACAATGAGCGCTACAATCAGAGCAGTCATACCTGTTTTCTCCTGACCACGACCCGTGCACCATGAACCTCGGAAATCACAATCGGGGAGCCTTTTTCTATGTATTCGCCATCGGTCACCACATCGAGACGACGGTTTCCTATCAGGGCTACGCCTGCTGGTCTCAGATCACTGATGGCCGTTCCTTCGGCTCCGGCAAGATCGAGTTCGCTCGCTGCCGAGGAAAAACCTTCCCGGGCGTTTTCAACTGTGGCGAGGGTGAGTCTGTGGTAGAGCGACGTTCGGGGAAGAATTTTAATAACCGCAATGCCGCCGAGCACAGCGATAATGATCGATCCTCCGATAGTGTAGGTTGCATAAAGATAATCGGTGGGTCCCGGAATTTTCCCGACAAGACTCAGGAACAGGCTCAGAAATATGAGCGTAATACCCGAAATGCCCGCTATTCCGAATCCCGGGATGACGAATATTTCGAGTGTGAGCAGAATTATCCCGACAGCAAAGATCAGGAGCTCTCCCACAGTAGCAAGACGGACGATATAGTGGCTGCCGAAAAAAAGCGCCAGAGCGATGAGTGCTATGGTTCCGCCGAGTCCCCATCCGGGAGTTTTCAGCTCTATGAGCAGCCCGATAAACCCGATTGACATGAGCAGAGAACTGACAATCGGGTGGGTGAGGAACCTGACCACATTTTCGGCCCAGTTGACTTTCATGAAAATGACCGAAGGGCTTTTATAGCCGAGGCGGGATGTGATATCGCCGACAGATTCGAGCGTTCCGTTCGAGATTCCGACCTTGAGCGCCTCGACGTAGGTAAGTGTGAGAAGCTGTCCTTTTTCGGAAATGCCCTCGACAGACAGGTTCTCGTCCACCATGGCCTCGGCTATGTCAGCCCGCCTTCCCTTCGCTTCGGCGGTGGCCCGCATCTGCGCCCTGAAATAGCTGATGACTTTTTCCGAAGCCTTTCTTCCCTCGAGATCAACCGCTGTGGCGGCGCCGATGGAAGCCCCGGTCGACATGTAGAGGCTGTCGCAGGCGAGAGAGATAAGCGATCCTGCCGATATGGCGTTCTTATCGACGAAAGCGATGGTCGGTATCTTCGACTTGAGTATCGAATCCTTGATATGGACAGCACTGTCAACCCTGCCGCCGGGCGTATCTATCTGGAATATGATGAAATCGGCTTTCTGACGGGCGGCTTCGCTTATTGACCGGTCGATGAACGCCGCAAGACCACCATCGATAGTGCCGCTGATGGGTATCACAACAACGGATGCCCGGGCAGCCGAAACGGTCATTAAAAAAACCGAGAGAAATGCAATTACGTATTTTTTCATAGGTATCACTTCCGATGAAACAGATGAATGAAACGGTTGAAACGGTGAACTGTACCACTCATACTCTATACAGTATCCGAAGACGTTTTATTCAATCATGCATGATCATCTGTCGAATATGATAATTACAGGTAATCATGTGATGGGGCTGGAACAACTTTATATTCTCAGTCATTTCCTGTTTCCGGATACATTCAGGATTTTTGCACCTCCGGGATAATCGGTGAGATCGATGGATGTCGTTTCTTCGATTTTCCGGGTCACATCGGCAATTCTGCCGACCATTTCGAGCGCCTTGTCGATATATTCGGTCTTTTTCGCATCCTGCTCGTCACGTTTCAGAAGTTCCAGATACCCGGAAAGGGAGCAGAGCGGATTGTTGATTTCATGGTTGTATGTACCGGCGAGCTGCACGATTGTCTGGAGTTTCTCATGGTTGATTTTTGCCTGTTCGGCTTCTTTCATGAAGGTGATGTTTCTGGTAATGATAACGATACGGTCCACGATACCGGATGTATTATGGAGCGGAAGATACCGCACATCCATAAAATAGATACCCGACTGTTCGAACTCGAACCATGCTTCGTAGCGCACATCCTCGCCATTCATGCACTTTTCCATGTTCGGACCGACCACTGTGGTGAAAATATCCTCGCCGAGAAATTCCCTGACATGGTGGCCGATAAAATCATTGACCGTTCGTTTGTGGATACTCACATAGGCGGGATTGACATAATAGTAAAGGTACTCCTTTCCCACAATGGCGATGAGGTCGGGGGATTCATCGAGAACACGACGGTTCAGGCGGAGGAGTTCGGCTTCTTTCTGGCTGATTACCTGTATGGTGTTAAGGCGTGTCATGAATCCTTTCCTTTTTTTTCTCGATTATCTGAACATGGAGTTGAATTTCTCTATTATCTTAAAGCGTTGTGATAAATACCATTTATGTTAATATAAGCTGTCAAGGGTCG
>JAJFUH010000104.1 GCA_021372535.1 bacterium | reverse complement strand
AGCACATCCGTTGCCTTGCAGGTGCTTTCCCGGCGACGTTTTGCCCCGTTGGTGCGGCGGTCAAGGTCCGTGCGCAAAGGAACCAGGCGGTTTTCCTTCTTATTGGAGGACAACAGGGCACAGCAAACAGGCAGAAAACTGATGCCGTCCGACCACCCCAGGGTGAGCATCCTGAATCCACGGTAATATCGCCGATCGGTATGGTCGAATACCCGTGCAAGCAACTCCACATGTTTGCTCCGATTCCGGCGGTAAAGCGTGTCATCGGCGATCAGCACTTTCATGTTGGTAACATCGGTCAATGGCTCAAGTTCCCGGCTGATTACTCGTGAGCTGATCAGAAGAAGAAATCTGCGCCAATTGGTGTGGACCGAATTGAGGAACCGGTAGACCGTGTCCTTGCCCATGTCGCAAGTTTCCCCCGCCATTTCCAGGGTCCGAAACAGGTTCTTGCCGGTGAAAACCAGGGTAAACAAAAGACGGAACACAAGAACCGGAGAAATGCCTTTCTGATGACGAAGGTTGCTGCACTTCAACAGGTGCCCGATTCTCTGATTATGAAAGAACTGATGAATCTGGTTTTCACAGGAAGCGATGTCTGATACAGTGTGGGGCATAGCGTCACCTTTTGTGTTTATGTGTTTTGTTCGGAAGCAAAACCTATATAGCACACTTTGTGACGCTATACTATTAATTATTACAATATGTTACATCATTATTAGCCCTGCGAAAGTTGAGTGAAATAACCTTAGGCCGATAGGAAAGATTTCATACTTTGACGCATCGGATAATATGGGAAGTGTCCCCATATTTCCCCTCAGTATAATATCAGCATTATGCTGATATTATACTGGAATATATCTCGTATTGCCCATCTGCCCCAAATCAACTATTATTAAAAATAGTTTTTTCAATCAACTCGGTTATTTTGACAACAGAATGTCACGTGAATTGATGTGACAAAAGGGCAATGGCTGGAATTTATTTCATAACCAAATGCATATCCACCTGTTCAGGGAGGTTGTTATGGCGACAAGGGAAATTCGATGTGCTCACTGCGGTATTCTTGGTAAAATTGAAATAAGGGGGCTAAACGAAGGTATTCCGTTACCCTCTCTTTTCAAGTATCTCGGCCATGAACCTCTCTCCGGACATATGCATTTTCAATGTCCGGTTTGCAAAAAAATTTGTGTGGCAAGTCCTTTGTCAGTTCTCAATGATGACCTCATAATCACCCGCCTTCATCATTCCACAGCGCTTGAAGAAAGAAGGACGAGTTTTATCTCTGATTTAATGGAAATCGGAACTAAGCTGGTCCTTAGAAGACCAACGTGGCTTAATTTCGGAAGCAACTCATAAATTCTTGTAAACAAAAAATTCAGAGGTAATCCAGGGAACGCTATGAGAGAAAGGAGAGGGTAATCACATGAATACGGAAGATTTCGATTTTTACCTTGGTGAGATTATCAATCAGAGTCAGCTTACATTGGATGCGATAGGCGAACTGAATTTCTCTATGTCAAATCTGAATCGGCTTTCCAGGCAAAATCACCGTTATCAGGTATTTCACAAAGAAATATTCAATTCTATTGATGTATTTTTGAAACATGCCTGTACGATATCCCATATGCTTTGGCCTGAAATTTCAGAGAGAGGCAAAAACGACAAAAAATCAGCTGGCAAAATCCTCTGTAATCATTCAGAAAACCGGATAATAAGGAATATCAAAGAAAGATTGGGTCATGACGGCAGGCAACTGCTCATGGATAAAACTCTGCGAAATCATTTTGAAGAACATGAAGAACATATGGAACGTTTCGAATTAACCAGCATTGAAAGTGTCGGTAGATTCAACCTTAACGGGTTCCCTGTCTTTGTGGCTTATTCCCTGTTCGATAGAAAAATTTGTCACTACGATCCAATCTCCAGGAATTTTCACTTCAATGGGAAAACCTATAATATTCAGGAGGCCGCTGCCGTCATTTTCAAATTATTATCGTATGCTTGTGAAGAACGGCAACAAAGGAAGGCTCCGGCAAGAACAGA
>JAJFUH010000103.1 GCA_021372535.1 bacterium | reverse complement strand
TTGTTACGATCAATATAATGCTAATATACAATTTTTCGATTATACCAACAGTCCCCTTCCCGAGTTTAATATAAACGATCTCCTCATGGACCGTCGCGATACCCTCTGGGTGGGAACTGAAACGGGGCTGTTCTGCTACAACGGCGTTGGTTGGACCCAATTCACCACCGAAAACAGCGGCCTGTGTGACAACAGGGTACGATGCCTTTCTGTTACTTCTGACAATACCTTGTGGATCGGTACCTATAATGGTGTTTCCCGCTATACCGGAGAAGTTCTAATAACCTCCGTTGATGAAAACGCAACGAAACCTGAAACGCTGCCCGTTATTCGCTCCTTCCCCAACCCCTTCAACCCCTCGACGACCATCGAATTCTCCCTGCCGGAAGCCGGAGCTGCGTCACTCGACATCTACAACATCGCCGGGCAGAAAGTCCGCGGGCTCGTTACGGAAATCCTGACCGCGGGACGACACACCGCCGTGTGGGACGGTAAGGACAACAGCGGAGCTACGGTCTCGGCGGGAATCTTCTTTGCCCGGCTGACCTGCGGCGAGCGGACTACAACGGGGAAAATGGTGATGGTGAAGTGATGTTATACTTCCTGTTTTTTCCCCTCACGCTGCTGAATAATGATTCCCGCCATGATACAGACAAGACCGATGATGGTCGATACGGCGATTGACTCGCCGACGACTGCCCGAATGAAAAAGAGCGACAAAAAGGGCGATATGTACACGAGATTGCTCACCTGAGCGGTCGTTCTCGACAGGTGAAGCCCTTTGAGCCACAGCACGAAGGTGATACCCATCTCGAACAGCCCCACATAAACCGCTCCCAGAATCCAGGGAAACCGCGGCAGGCTTACCGGTGAAACCGCGAGCGAAAACAGGACGATACAACCCGTCCCGAACAAGAAATTGAGAAACAGCTTAACCACTTCATCGCGCCTGTCTTTCACATTGAAAATCCAGAAAAGCCCCCAGATGACCGAGCTCCCGAGCGCCAGCACCGCTCCTGCGGGATTGGTGAAACGCAAGCCCGAAAAATCCCCGTGCGTGGTGATAATGACCACACCAGCGAAGCTCAGCGCAACCGCCGAAATGCTCTTTGCCGTGATTTTCTGCCCGAGGAAGGGAATCGACAGGAGAACGAGCATGAGCGGCCAGGTATAATTGAGTGTGAGCGCCTGCTGGGCTGGAAGGAGCGAATATGCTTTGAACAACACAAGGTAATAGAGAAATGGATTAAGTACTCCCATGCAGAGCGAACGGAAAAAATCATGTCGGGTCGTCTCGCCGAGCAGACGGAGCTTCCCCTGAAAAACGAGTATGAGAAAGAGCGCAGTGAGCGAGGTGCACGACGAGAACAGGAGAAGCTCGACAAAGGTTGTGTGCCTGAGGGTCAGCTTGAACGCGGATGCGGCGGTCGACCAGAAAAGCACCGCCGATACGGCATATATATAGGCTCTCTTTTGATTCTGCATTGCCAACCTGCTCTATTCTGAAAATTCAATAAACCACGGATTTACACGGAAATTTTTAAAATGGCGCCGACAATTCGAACAACTATATTTATTTCCTAAAAACAATATAAATAATATATTATAGCTCTCTGCATTTTTGATGGAAATTTTTTAATGATAAATCCCCCGTGAACTCCGTGTTCTTCGTGGTGAAAATGTATTTTTTTGTACGTCGTCCTTTGACAGCTAAAGCCTCGATGCCACAACAATGGTTTTCCTGAGCCTGTACAGCTTCCCCGTCCGCTTGTCGAGCGCCTCGAAGTCGAGAATATACGGTCCCGCGGTAAGCCGCGATCCACCGCTTCTGCCATCCCACACGCCGCTCCAGACCGAGCCGCTTTCCTCGGTATCACGTATCGAAGCCACTAACCTTCCCCGACGGTCGTAGACGATCAGCCTGACCCGTGCGAGCGGGCACGGCAGCTCATAGGACAGAGTCACCATGTCGGCAAACGGATTCGGCTCGATCCGCAGTACGGGCGATAGTACCGTTGAACCTTCTTCTCCGGGATTCGATGAATAGTAAATGCTGTTACGCGTTCCCGGTGTCGATCCCCCGGGAGCAACACACCTGTCCCATGCCGAACGATCGCCGCTCTGGCGCGGGGAAATGCATTCGAGGGAAATCCCGGAAGGCGCATCCCCGTAAACAGTGCTGTCCATAACAGCTTCCGAACAGTCGAGAAGCGTTATAGTGTCGCCATCGTTATTGAGCTGGGGGAATGGAGCGACATTAAAAGCGGGAGAATCGGAAGCAACATTCCCGACCGGCAGTTTTGAAATGACCGCATAACCGTCCGGCCCGATGTACCCGTGGCAGTCAATTGTGCCTGAAACAGTTCCGGCGGCGTCACGGATACGCCAGCCATACATATCAACCGGCACATCAGCGGTATTGACAACCTCGATCCATTCGGGATCGTCCTCAGCGGGAGCCGCCATTATCTCGTTGAAAACCACTGTTTTCGGTGTAACCGGAACAATAAGCTCTTTATGGAGGGTATCATCAGCCGCTCCGGCGGTATCACCGACAGTAACCACTACTGCCTGAAAACCGAGACAGCCGCCTGGAATTTTATCGAATACGAGCGATTGCTCATCGG
>JAJFUH010000102.1 GCA_021372535.1 bacterium | reverse complement strand
CTGGATAGAACCCTCAAACTGGTATTTCCATTTCAATGTCCCGTCCGATTTTACCGCGTAAAGATTAGTATCATCAGACCCAAAATACACCGTGCCGTCGGTGCCTATCGCGGGCGAGGAATTGACTTGACCGCCAGTCTGGTATTTCCATTTCAATGTCCCGTCCGATTTTAAAGCGTAGAGATAAGTATCCCAAGACCCTACATACACCGTGCCGTCGGTGCCTATCGCGGGCGAGGACCAGTCTTGACCGCCAGTCTGGTATTTCCATTTCAATGTCCCGTCCGATTTTACCGCGTAAAGATACGTATTACTCCCCGAACCCCAAACATGAGACCCCACATACACCGTGCCGTCGGAGCCTATTGCGGCCGAGGACTGGACTTGACCCCCGGTCTGGTATTTCCATTTCAATGTCCCGTCAGATGTTACCGCATAGAGATAACCATCACCAGACCCAAAATACACCGTGCCGTCGGAGCCTATGGCGGGTGATGAAGCGATGCTATTCCCTGTCTGGAATTTCCATTTCAATGTCCCGCCAGATGTTACCGCATAGAGATAACCATCAATAGACCCCACATAGACCGTGCCGTCGGAGCCTATCGCAGGCGAGGAAGCGTAGAGACTACCCCCAGCCTGGAATTTCCATTTCAATGTCCCGTCAGATGTTACCGCGTAAAGATATTTATCTTCAGATCCCACATACACCGTGCCGTCAGCGCCTATCGCGGGCGAAGCATAACCTGCGGACATACCAGCTTGGCCTGTCTGGAATTTCCATTTCAATGTCCCATCAGATTTCACCGCATTGAGATAAGAATCATTAGACTCCACATAGACCGTGCCGTCGGAGCCTATCACGGGCGAGGATTCGAAGATATTGCCCCCGGTCCTGTATTTCCATTTCACCGTGTTTGAAGCAGCAACGGTGGCAATCCCTCTCCCCGTGTGCTGGAGGTTCTGGCCTTTCATCGGCCATGCACTGTCGGCAAGACCGCCCGTGGGCGCCACGATGGTGAAATTGGCATAGCTTCTCCCGAGAACACCCGAATTTGATTCATCGATAACGCGTACCCTGCATGCCGTCGAGGGAGAGTCGGGTATAATCCATTCATATGCGGCGGCCGTGGCATCGACACCCGTGGCAATCACTGTCCATGTCGTCCCGTCGTTCGATGTGTATGCAATGGCGACCGTTTTCACATTACTCGATTGCCAGGTTATCTTGTATGCCTTGCCGGCCGTCCAGACCTCTCCGCCGTTTGGCGCGATGACCCGCACCGACGCCACTGGCTGTTCGGCCGCCTTGATCGTGAACGCGCTGTAGCTCGATGAAATAATGCCGGAGCCGGATTCATCGGTGATGCGCACGCGACACTTGTCGGACGGGTTGTTCGGGATCGTCCACGAGTATGACTTCTTCATCGCATCAACATTTTTCGCAATTAATGTCCATGCCGCGCCGTTGTCGACAGACAGCTCGATGGTTATCGCGGCGACATCCCGGGCCTCCCATGTGATGATCTGCGTCGAGCCGATAACCCAGCTTTCCGCCGAGTTCGGCGTAACAATCCGGAGATAGGGCGACCTGATCGTGAACGCCGCGTTACTCACATCCTGTATACTCATATCGTAAGAATTGCTTATACGGACAAGGCAGGTTTTGGAGGAGGCATCCGGTACTGTCCATGCGTACGATTTCGCACCGGCGTTCACTCCGCCCTCGATCATGGTCCAGTTCGCGCCGTTGTCGGTCGAGTACTCGAGGTAGAGCTCGGACACGCCGGAAGTTTCCCATGTGATGGGTACGGTCTGCCCGGCGAAGAAGAATTCCCCGCCGTTGGGGGAGGTGACGGTTATGGTTCCGGCGCCGGGGATTTCCGGAGCGAAAGCATAGAGATAACCATCTTTAGACCCCACATACACCGTACCATCGGAGTCTATCGCCGGCGATGATGCGACTTCAGCTCCGGTCTGGAATTTCCATTTCAATGTCCCATCCGGTTTTACTGCGTAGAGATATTTATCTTCAGAACCAATATACACTATGCCGCCGGAGCCAATCGCGGGCGAGGATAGAACAACACCCCCGGTTTGAAATTTCCATTTCAATGTCCCGTCCGGTTTTACCGCGTAGAGATACTTATCCAAAGACCCTACATACACTGTGCCATCGGAGCCTATTGAGGGTGAGTAAACGTAATTACCAACCTGGTATTTCCATTTCAATGTCCCATCCGGGTTTACCGCGTAGAGATTACGATCAGAAGACCCCACATACACCGTACCGTCGAAGTCTATCGCGGGCGAGGAACTGACACCACTGACACACCAGAATTTCCATTTCAATGTCCCTTCAGATGTTATAGCATAGAGATACGTATCCATAGAACCAGCATACACTGTACCGTCAGGGCCTATCGCAGGCGAGCCGACCCCACCTCCGGTCTGGAATTTCCATTTCAATGTCCCGTCCGGGTTTACCGCGTAGAGATACTTATCCCCGGACCCTACATACACCGTGCCGTCAGGGCCTATCGCGGGTGAGGATGTGATATCACCTCCTGTCTGGAATTTCCATTTCAATGTCCCGTCAGATTTTACCGCATAGAGATATGTATCTGTAGCCCAGGCCCCCGCATACACCGTGCCATCGGCGCCTATCGCGGGCGAAGAAGCGATATCGCCTCCGGTCTGAAATTTCCATTTCAACATCCCGTCCGGTTTTACCGCATAGAGATACGTATCATTGGATCCAACATACACCGTACCATCAACACCTATCGTAGGTGCGGAATAGATTTCTCTGCCTGTCTGGAATTTCCATTTCAACGTACTTGACGCAGCAACGGAGGCAATCCCTCTTCCCGTGTGATGGAGGTTCTGGCCACTCATCGGCCAGGCACTGTCGGCAAGGCCGCCCTGTGTTATGGGTTCGTTTCCCGGAAGGAGGATTCTGAACACCTCGAACGTGCCGTCCACATCGAGCAGGTAACTGATAAATTTCCCCTCAGGAGACCAGCTTCCGCAGATATGTTCCTGCTCCCATTCGGGGAACATCTGTTTTGACCCACCCGTTGCGAAATCGTAGAGATAGAGACGGCCTATGTCGGGAAAACCGGTGTACATGATCGATTTCCCGTTGGGCGAATATTCGGGATACCCGGTGTCGAAGAAATTGAAGGTCAGCTGCACCGCCGCACCGCCATCGCGGGGAATCCGGTACAGGTTGGATATTCCGTCCTGATTGGCGATGGATGTGACGATAAACATGTCATCGGGGCTGAAGGTGAGAAGACCGAAGGAGCTGTCGTCCGCATTGATGACCTTGATATCGCCGTTCGTGGTATTATAGATCACGAGCTCGCCGGTAAGCGCTCTGCATGCCAAATAGGTGCCGCTGTGACTCAAAACGCCTTCCACCGCGAGATCAAGCACAAGACGTAACGATTTTTCCTTGATATTGACAGCATCGATCTCGTACGTTGTCCACTCACTCCCGTCATAGCGCGAGAAAATCACCTCCAAGCCGTCCGGCGAAAAACTGGGGATCGAACACCAGCCGTCGATATTCGCCGTGATGTTTATCGGGCCGCCGCCCGTAACGGGAACGATATAAATCTCGCCCTCTTCGCCGTAGGCTACCCATTTGTTGTCGGGAGACCATGCCGTCTCGAACCGGTCACGGTATTCTGTGCTCGTGGTCAGTCTTGTCCCATTGAATACCTGCGCACCGTGTGATGGTTTTTCGAGAACGCGTGCTCCCGATGACGGCGCTTTCCCCGCGTATCCGGGGGGTTTCCACAATGTGTCGCTTCCTGATGGACGGTCCTGGCCCGAAACCAGACTCGAAACAGCGAGTCCCAGCAGTACGACATACCCGAAAATGTGTTTTTTCTTTGTCATATTCTCATTGCGCCTCTTTTTTATTTTAATACGTGTATGGTAAGGATTGAATATGCATTCGTAATATATCATGGAATCAGTAGTGTCCTGTTAAACAGTGAGTCGCCCGGCATTGAAATGCCGGTCTATTGTCGAAAAGTCCCGCCGGGACTCCTGAACACGATCAGTCCGAGTGCCGGAGGCGCTTTTCGGTAATAATCCGGTCCCCGATTACCTATAAAGTTCCACTATGTTTCATCCGCGGCATTTATTTGGAATACATCGTCCATATCCCCGACCACCCGGGTCCGGGAGGCTTGACAACGAAAATATCACACCGCGACTTCATAACCTGCGAAGGAGGATCGTCCTGTCCGGCAAGACGTGAAAAAATCTCCTGTGCGCGGACAAAATCCCCTTGGGAATAAAATCTGAGCGCATCTTCGTACTCATCTCGTCTCTTGAGAATATCCGGGCCGACTTCCCCTTCCATGCCGAGGAGCTCGTACACCCGTACGGGTGTGTCCTTTCCCTTGAACCTGAGGGTGTCGATATGACGGAACTCGAATCCGTCGCCGGCGCCTTCCTTGGTGAATTCGCTGACGAGCATCCGCGTATTGTAGTGCTTGTTGATGCCTTCGAGCCTGAACGCGGAGTTCACCGTATCGCCGATCACGGTGAATTCGAGCTTACGGTTCGAGCCGATATTCCCCATGGTCAGGTCGCCCGTCGTGATTCCCATCCTCGTTATGAAGGGAACACGGTCCTGGGCCTTTGACTCTTCGATTTTCCGCGCGATAATGCTCATGGCTCTCAAGCCCGCAATACAGGCTTTACGTTCGTGCTCCTCTTCCCCGAACGCGCCGAACACGGCGAGTATAGCGTCACCGATGTATTTATTGATGAAACCGCTGTTGTCGATGAGAGACTCCGAGACCTCGGAAAGGTAATCGTTAAGCCGCGACACAACCTCACGCGCCGGGAGCTTTTCCGAAATCGAGGTGAAATCCGCAATATCGGTGGCCATGACGGTAGCGGTAAAAACCCGCCCGTTGAAATCGACCGCGTTGGGATTTTCGAGAATCTGTTCAAGCACGGAGTTGTTGACATACTGTTCGAAGCTCTTCCGTAAAATCCTTTTATGCTTGCTCTCCCGGAAATATCCCGAAATGACGAGACCGGCAAACGACAGCGTTGTGGCGCTGAGAATCTCGAACCACGACATCCATACGTTTTGGGTAATCAGCCAGTAGGCGATTCCCGTTTCCAGAATCAGAACCGCGGCAAAAACGGCAATGTATGTACGGAGATTCGTGAACAGCCTGAACGCCCCGAGCATGATCACGGAAGCAGCGGCTATTCCGAGAACGACCACACATGACGGCAGACGGCGGATAAAATCGTTCCTGATAAAATTCTCGATGGCGGTCGCATGAATCTCCATTCCCGGATACGGATATCTGACTGTCGAGAAAGGCGTCGGCTTGATATCGAGCAGTCCCTGGAAATGAGATCCGACAATCACAATCTTGTCTTTGAACGCCTCGCGGGGTATTATCGGCACTTCACCCCGGTCGGTCTGCATATACGAGGCAATAACCGCATGGAACGAATAATAAGTGAATACCCCGTTGGGTCCGCCGATGCCGTACCAGTTCAGGAGCAATTTCCCGTTACGGTCGACAAGGGTACTTCGGCCCGATGGCTCGAACAGCTTCTTCATCACAGCCTGTTCGCCCACAATATCGCGCCCCACCGCAAATGCAAGGGAAGGAATGAATTTCTCGTGAACCTTGAGAACAAGCGGATACCGCCGGTATATGCCATCCTCTTCGGACACCGCGCTGGCGAGCCCGATACCTTTGGCTCCATGGGATATTTCGGGTATCGGGAAGATACCGAACTTGTACGGTTCCAGCCTGAGCTGATCAAAAAATGTATTATCCGGAAGAAAAATCGAAGGACTGAATGGATTTTCGGGAATTGTATCGGGATGCGCCTCTGCCACAAGATACGTTCTCCCCGATTCGCTGATCGCCTGACCGAAATTCTCGTCGTTTTCCCTGCCGGTAGCAAAACCGGTGCGGTCGTCGTCCTGATCGGAAAAAATCATATCGAAAACAATGGCGCGGGCATCGCACTGTGTCAGATACCGTACCAGATGGGCGTAAAAATCACGCGGCCACTGCCACGAAACGCCGCGTTTCTGGAAAAACTGAAGGCTTCGCTCGTCGATGCTGACAATAACGACATTCTCGCTGTGAACCGGTGTGTGACGCCGAACGTTCATGAATGCATCGAACAGCTTCCAGTCAAGCGAACGGAATATTCCCGCGGCAAACATGACGGTCATCACGCAAAAAACGATGAAAGTCACGATTATATCGATAACGAGGTTTTTTTTACGTTCAGATAAACCCGGCATACCTGATTACCTGTTTTAAAGCATGATAGAAAACACCTTGTACATGGTCATAAGCTGTCAAGGATCAGCACAAAGTGCTTAAGAAAGAAATCACAAGGCATAAAAAACCACAAACCATGAACCACAAACTATAAACCATAAACTATAGACCAAGTCTTAAAAAACCATGGATTCCTTGAAACCGGCGGAAAATGTCTGTCCGCTGTAATTCTTGTAATTCTTCATCACCTTGTCGATACTGTTGAGCCGTTTCCCGAAGTCGGGGTGGTTACGGTAATTAATATCGAATATATCGACCTCACGGTCATGCTTCGTTTTCAGCTTGTTGAGAAGCCTGAGCTCTCCACCGAGGTCATAACCGCTCCGGGCCATATAGAGGAGCGCCATTTCATCGGCTTCGAATTCATACGCATCGAGTTTGGGACTCCGGCATATCGTTGCCGCTCGGATGGCTATCGAGGAAAGCTCCTTTTCGGTTTCGGATACGCCGCCTGTCTGGCTGTCGAGATTCGCGAAGGCATCTTCCGCCTGCATGGCTATTCTGTTGAATTTGTCCTCGAGCTCCCGCGTGCCGTGCCCGGCAATCACATGCCCCATTTCGTGCGCGAGCAGTGCCGCAAGCTCGGACTCATCGTCGAGAAGCTGGAGAAGCCCTCTAGTGAGCATGATGTATCCGCCGGGACACGATATCGCATTGACACGGTCTGTGTCGAGAATAAAAAATATATACTTTATGTCTGGCCGTTCCGTGGCATCGGCAAGATACCAGCCGACCGAATAAACATAGTTGATGATATTCTCGTTTTCCAGCAGTGTGCCCTCGGCAACCGATGAAGCGACAGTATAACCAATCTGCTGTTCCTTCACATAGGGCATCCGCGGTGAACGGTATTTTTTCGAAAGCTTGTATTTTTTAAAAAGATTGTCACGGGATACTGTCCGGGCGTGCTCATTTTCAAAAGCCTCGAATCTGAACGGAGGAATGTCATAGCCATCAACGGGGACTTCCGCAAGATTGCTCTTGTCAGCGCCTGTATACCGTGTCCAGAAGCCCTTTATGGCTGCCGAGACAGCTATTGGAGATGCCGAGACACGGGCGCCCTCGAACGACATCTTGCTGAACGGGTTTTCCTTGCCGCCTGTTTCTTCCAGAAGAGAATTTTCTGAAATCCAGACCTCCTGGTTTTCGAACGTAACTTTCAGCCACCCCTTTTCTTTTCCCAGGACAGCAAGGCTCGCTGACGGTGGAATAAGCGTCTTCAATTCATAGTAGGATCCCGGTCCGGATCGACCCGGTGTCTGTTTAACAACCTTGACCGTTTCCGCCGCCGCAATAAGGATCAGAATGACCAGTATACATCCAAAAGCGTATCCCAGCAACGACTGCAACTTCATCTGCCTTACTTTCATTTTTTCCCACCTCGTTCAAAGGAAAACCGCATTCTCCCTTTATGAGCTTATCGGATTACCCCGACTAAAAAGCGCATTTCCCTCATTTTTCCGCAGGCGCAAAAATGAGCTTGTACACCCATGAAGAAACGCTCGGAACCTGGGTCTGGAGCACTTTCTGTACCATCCGCTGCTGTGCACGGGTTTCATCACCCAGTTCGCTTATCTGTTCCCGCAGAACAATCGTATTGATGACCTTGCTGGTTTTCGGTTCGAGCGCGCTGACCGATAAAACCCACGTAATATTTGCAAAATCGTACTCTTTCGAGCCCACCTTGGTTTTTCTGGTACCTTTCGTAACATCATTCTTCACCGACATCACCAGATCGGTTCCTGCGCTTGTTGCTGACGATAAATCGGGATATTCCCTGATCCTGATACCCGTATCGACAATACCCTTGATGAGTCCCGTTACAATTTCGCTGTCCACCTCGCCGTCGCTGATAAGTCCGACATCAAAAGCCTCTGCAATCAGGCTGTCGATGCTTGTCAATACATTCCTGAGCACCGGATTCCGTGACTCTCCTGCGCCTCCGGGGATTAAAAGCCCCAGGTCCTGACGCTCCTTTTCACGGTCTACAAGGTCTTTTGCGGCATTGGCAAGGTCACGGAGCCGTGTCAAATCGTCACCCTGCGTATTGGCAAGCCGCTGGTCGGCATCGGCATCCAGTTTCTTGATTCTGTCGTTGAGGACAGTAACGTAGGTGCTTTTATCGAGAACGGCCCAAATCTCAACCACGTTGTTTTTATTATCCTTCTTCATTCCGGCGATTTCAATACCCGGTATTTCACGGGCGGCGCTGACTTTAATGGTGTTCGACAGTTCCGTCAAACGTTTCTCGACAGTTTTACCGCCTTCCGAACGGTTCTGCGCCCATTCGTTGATAACCGATTCCCCGGATATTTTCGATTCGAAAAACTTTGCTATCTCGAGACGGGCAGCTTCGGTGGCGGCATCCTGGCTTTCCCCCAGACCCGAACGAACGATATAACGGTCTGCAGGGTACTTCCGGGTTATCTCGTCACCATTCTTGACCGTTGTTTGCGCCATTCCCGCCTTCCCTGATGAACACCCTAAAATCAGCACTGCTCCGGCAATCGATAAAACCATTCTCGTCATAGTATATTCTCCCGGCAGTCCGTATTCGAAACAAGTTCATTATAATAGAACATATAGCACAATAACATTTATTTTCAAGAAGTTAAATCTTTAATTATCGAAACACCTTTTATCAGGCAACCGGTTTTTATCACTCCGGTTGTCGATGCATGACAACCCCGGATTACCAATGAGAACCATTCTCATATTCATCTCATTAATCATGCACAATTTTCTGATAATTTTGGATTAAGAGTGATGCAGTACAGTTAAAATTATTATAAAAACAGAAAATTGTCAAGGTAATGAAACAATGACCTGACATCATAACAGTGACAATAAATTAAACGGCTGAACAATATTATGTAACAACCATCACAAAACCGGTTTTATTCTGTAATTTTCATGAAAATTATACTGTTATCGGTATTTATCCAGGCTACATGGTTATTTTAGTCACATCGATTTTTTCCGGATCACTGGTTCCCAGGCCATACTTGGTGTCGGCGTTTTTCACATAACGGGGGATTTCAAGGCTCCCGAGCTTTTCCAGCGCCCGTTTTTCATTGATTACCCTGAGCGCGGTACATTCGGCGGCAATCTGGTCTCTGCTCATGATAATGCCACCGTAATACCAGGGAGTACCCCGTTTGTACGTTCCGCGGAGACCATCGCAGACCGCGAGAACAGTTTTATTCTTTATGCTCGGACGGGCGCACACCTCGGTGCAGAATTCGGCATTCCCATGACAGCGGGTCATGTGGCTGTTTGGCAGGCTGCCGATATGGTTCTTGAGAAACAGGCTGCCTTCGAATTCGCCTTCGACAGTCTTAAGTGTAGGCATGTTTATAATCTTCGTACACATATCGGTTATAATCGTCGTCAACTGTTCCTTCTGGCTGAATCCACCGCCGTCATCGTTCCCGAAACAGCGTACACCGGAAGCGTCCTTTTTCACAAAATACCCTGACCGTGAGAGTTCGGAGCTGAAACGCTCATAAATGATGATATTCTCCTGAGGGACTATTTCCGAAATGCTGTCACAGAGTGCATACACGAGCTCCGGATGTGTATGAAGGAGGAATGTCCATGTATTGCAGTTCACCTTGATTCCGACCGTGTCGCCTGCTGTGAGGCCGAGGGATACCCACGCTTCCTTCGTGGTCTGTTTCCCCGTTATATCGAAGAGCGCCCTGTCGAGCATGAGACGTGCCTGGCTGCGGTCACAGATGTTACGGGTCGAGATGGCTTTTTCGTTTCTGACTATTGCCACTTTTACCCTGTTTCCGACGCTGTGAACCACTGGCGGCGCAAGAAGCGCCTGTGATATTCCAAGCCCGAATGCCCCGGCAGCCGTATTCCGGATAAATTCCCTTCGTCCGCGATTCTGTATCATCGTTCAAATCTCCCTCAGGGAATATTTCCGGTAAGTTCAGTTCCGAGTGTGGTCACCGCTGTCTGGAGGGAATCGTTATTCGTGGAAACAGAGATAAAATACTTCGCCCGGTGAAAATACAAGAGAAAATCCGGCTCGTAATGATAGGCTTTACATTCAGCCCCGGCGCTGCATGGTTCAAAACCATCGGGACATACCTCCTCATCGTTGAAAATGGCGCGG
The DNA here is from genome assembly GCA_021372535.1 of bacterium. Classification (NCBI taxonomy): domain Bacteria; species bacterium. The sequence continues at coordinate 18,168 of JAJFUH010000102.1, read as the reverse complement.
GCGCCTTCCGGTGTCCCCATGTTGAAGATATCCACTGTAATCTCGTTCGAGCGGCCGTCACGGTAAACTGCGTGAGTGGTCTCGGTGAGGCCATACTTGAGATATACAAGCCCGCCGCCGTCGATATAATCGAATATGGTACCGTCCTTGAGCGGATGGTCTGCAGTACCGAAAAGCAGGAGGGAATCGGGCGGAGAGAATCCGTTCGGGATATTCACGGCAAGGAAACGGTTTCTATATAGGGCGGTCAGGTTATGCTGTTGTCCGGCATTGACTCTGATAACACGTGTTCCGGGTGTTTCGAACTGATCGCTGTAATCGGAAAATTTAATCTCGTGTTTTCCGGATTTCAGCGTAAGCGCAACCGGAGCTTTTCCACCGGGTTTTCCGTCCACGATCACAGAACCTGATACCGGATACGTTGTTACGGTCAGCGACCCTTCACCGATGCTGCAGCCGATCGCAAGAACGCCAATCAGAAAACACGGGACAACCGCTGTTTTATAGAATTGCATATCTCTACTCCCAATTTTCTGAAATCTATATTAATCAGTATATTGCAGGAGTATTACCTGAAATCCCGGCATGTCAAGGTATAGAGAGCAAATTTTCTACACCATCGTATCCCCGCACGGATTTTTTTAAATTATGTATTGATATCAGGGATTAGTTAATCGAGATAGATACAAGAAAATCTGTCATGGTAATGAAATATTTATTTGCAAAAATCAATCCATAAAATGTATATCATTCTATATTATTTATTAACAGTAAGATATAATGGATATACCGATACACAATACTGGGCTGCCTTGAATCATTCGGGCAATTTGTCAGAATATTCAATGAATATACGTGACAATATGTCATGATCAGGAAACATCATTAAAGCACGAATCCCGCTCCATTATAACTTTAACGATTATAAATTATAAATGTTGTGAATTTTTTCCCTGCGCAGAATACCGGCTGTCCCCCATGTAAAGAATACCTGCATTCATCATAAAACACAAGGTTAATTTAGAATACTGGAGTGTCCTGTCCCGTAAAGAGATTTCCCGGTATTCGACAGTCATTCCGGGCAACGAAGAAACATCAGTTATTTATATAGAGAGTCCCGGTTATCCGTAAGCCATCCGACCGTGAACACTGTAAACGTGATGGTCTCGTAAGCATGTTCGCTGCCCTTCTCGTACAGGCAGCCGATGGACATGCCGGGCAGGACGGTCAGGCAGGAGTATGCTGAAGGTCCTTCGTAAAGGCATTTAGCAACCGGCCATGTTGTGCATTCATCATAGCTGAGGCGGACGGTCATCCTGACACGGGTGGTGTCGGCGGGATTGGAAAAGAGCACACGGTTTCTGCCGTGGTCACCGGCACGGGTGAAGCGGAGGAGGCTTGCCTGGCAGACCGGTTCCACAAGCGTCCGGTCATGGGTGACCGGAGACCATGTGATACCGCCGTCGGTGCTTGTCGATATGGCGCGGCGCTTATATCCGTGATAGCTCCGCATGTTCATGAGGAGTGAGCCGTCCGCTCGCTCGACAACCTGGCATTCGTTACATTTCGGCGAGAGCCTGCCGCCGATTTTCCATGTGGAACCGTGATCATCGCTGTAGATGATGTGAGAACCCCATTCTTTGCTCTCTTTTTCCGCATGGTCGCAGGGTATCACGAGACGGCTGCTCGCAAGCCGGATGCCGACTCCCGGCCCGGTCGCATACCATGTCCAGCCGGGGAGTTTTGCCATACCGGTGATATCGCGGGGCGACGACCATGTGACGCCGTCATCGATGCTCGACATGACCCAGACAGTCCGTGTGCCGGTGCTTTCTCCCGACATGATTTTCGGTTCGGTATCCGTCCCCAGGTTATGGGTAAGAAGGAGCCATATCGTGCCCGTGTCAGGGTCGACGACGGGGCAGGGATTGCCGCATACATTGTCGCCGTCATCCCAGATGACTTCCATCGGGCTCCAGGTTTTGCCGTTGTCGGGGCTTCGTCTGAGCACGATGTCGATATCGCCGGTGTCCGACCGGCTTGTTTTCCGTCCCTCGCAGAAGGCAAGAACCGTGCCGTTCCGGGCAACGATCACCGCCGGAATACGGAATGTATCGTATCCGTCCCGGCCGCTCGTGAACACGACCGTTTCCCTGAACGGAAGCTCCTCACAAAAGGTGACACATGGCATCGACATAAAAGAGACGGCGGCGGCGAGCAGTATAACGGCAATCCTCATTTTACACACTCCTTGCGGTTTCATTATCGTTCAGGCGGCATACCCCGGGCAGCATCCTGAAGGAGGCGGATACGTTCGATTTCGTCCCTCATTTCAACGAATCCCAGTTCATCGGCCATACGCCCTATGGGTGTTGCCGGGTCGTTCGACCAGAAAATTCCTGCATCTTCCGATTCATAATATGTATAGCCGACCCTGTCGCCGTATTTGTCCGAAAATGCCTTTCCGTTGCCGAGGCTGGCTGCCCACGAGATTATGACATACGAGAGGTCGATACGGTGCACGAGAACACGGTCTTTGGTTGTCTGGGCGTCGATCATGCCGACGGGGTTGAAAACCGATATGTTGTTCCGCGGTGTGCTCGATACGACATAATACCGGCCCTCCGCCGCATATGCCGCCGGTCTCGATGTCTGCGGCGACATGGTGGTCAGGGCGACGATTTCCGCGCCTTTACGGGCGAGCACATCCCAGCCGTCCCTGTAGGACAGATCGTAGCATATCTGGATGCCGAGCCTGCCGAAGTCACACTCGAACACCGGGAAATCCTTTCCGGGAGTCATTCCTCCCTCGAGAATATCGCTGCCGAGCGCCGCAACGATGTGTACCTTGCGGTAAATACCGGCTACAGCACCCGACCGGTCAAACAGCACCGCCGCATTCGAGTAAACACCCTTTTTGCCTTCCTCGACAAGGTCCATCGGCACCACGATGTATGTTTTGTACTGCCGCGCCTTGGCGCCCATCCGGTCGAGAACCGGCCCATTGAGCGGAACGGAGCTGGTTTCCGCCGTTTTTCCCCTGTCGCGTGTAACCACCTCCTCGGGCAGCACGACAAGATCGAGTCCCTCGCCCGGATATTTCCTCTCGGCCTCGCGGGCAACCTCGTCGATGAGTTCGCCGATCTGTTCGAGCCGTTTTTCGAGCCCGGGATACTTTCCAGGGAACCGTTCCATGGTCGTCCCGATGACAATCTTCCGGGGCGGAGCGAATTTTTTGTTTTCAGCGCCCTGCGCATAAACACGACATGGAGCATATACACAAATCAACAGAAAAGCTATCAAACCGGTCGTTGTCACATATACGGCATTATTCCTCATACATTCCTCCTCTGATATACCGCCGGTTCCGTAAACAGTTTTTTAAAAGTACCGAGCTCAACTGTTTCGTCAATAAAGGCACAATAACGATTACACATAAATGTATGAAAAACGGCTTGAATATACACAAATTATTTTTAACCTGTTGGCGGCATGCGGTCATAGAAGCTTTATACCGGCTTTTCCCCTGTGGTTTTCTAAAAAAGGTATCATTGCAAAGACGTTCTTAAAGTCAGGGACTGCTGCAGTCAGCCGGTTTTCCCTTGCGTTTTGACTTCTACGGGATAATCTTATCTGAAAGGTGAATGCCCGTTTAAAACCACACAATATCCTTTTACAACCCTTTTCATCAACCGGGGTAATGAATCATGCCGATGAAACACCGCATCTCTGTTGTGACCCTGTTATTGCTTCTTTCCGGAATGTCGATCGTGCCGGCCATGGCAGCCAATCACGGCAGTCCCGACTGGCTCAGGTTCGAGCCGTCCCACCGTCTTGCCTCTGAAGGATTCAGGGGTGTCATGTGGTGTACGAGGCTCGGGGACATCCCCTGGAAGATGAAAAACACCATGGTTCATACCTGTTATATCCGTGAAGATGAGGACTTCACCGTCTTTGGAGCCGACGCCCGTTATATCACATACACGACGCGGAACTCGGTGCTCTACGGAGTCCGTATCGATATCGAAGGCCGTGACAATGCCGTCCGGGCAATGAACGAAGCCAGCCGTGAATATCCGCCCGTGGACGGCCAGGAACGAGTCAACGACCGAGAGACCCGATGGAGCACCGAATCGACATCGGTGTGGGTGACCCTCCCCGAGCAGGCGGACGGCCTCGGACAGGTATATCTCTGGGGACGGGATCGCAAGTTCGCCGATGATTCGAAGACGCCGGTTTATCTCAACAAGCCTCCTGCGCTCAATCATACGCTCAGGAAGTACAAACCCCGACACTATGTTATTTACCGGGCTTCTGGCCCTGTCGTTATCGACGGCAGAATCACGGAAAAAGCATGGCAGGATGCGCCGTGGACCGAACCGTTCGAGGACGCGCAGTCACCATACTGTCCCGAACCATGGAAAATGACGAGGGCGAAGATCGTTTATGACGACGAAAACATCTATTTCGCCGCGCAGCTCCAGGAGGAAAATGTCTGGGGTCACATCACCAGACGCGATTCCATAGTCTACTATGACAACGATTTCGAGATATTCATCGATCCCACGGCAGATGCGGTCAATTATTTCGAATACGAGATGACCTGCCTCAACACCATGTTCGACATGTGGCACGAAAACGACAATTACCGGAACGCCCTTGCGGACGGCACCTTCGATTCCCCGGGCTGCCGTCACGCCGTGAATGTGCAGGGCACACTCAATTATCACTACGACACCGATGACGGCTGGACGGCGGAGGTCAAAATCCCGTTCGCCGACCTCAAGGCATACAATCCCGCCATGTCACTGCCGGTCAGGCGCGGCGACATGTGGCGTTTCAACTTCAGCCGTGTGGAATACCTCCATGTCTATACCCAGCTCTTCCCTTACCTTCTTCCCTACAGCCCCTGCGAGGACTGGGTGTGGAACACCACGCATGTCGGCGACCTCCACATTCCCGAAATGTGGGCAAAGGGCACGTTTTCAGACCTTTATGCCGGCTCCGTGCGTGACGAGGAGCTCGAAAAAGGATATCCCATACTCGATCCGCCGCTGCCGCCGAAAAAACTTAAAAAGGACATGATTCATTTCCCCGCCTGTACGATAACCATGGGACCCGATCCCACCGATACGGTTCACAGCCCGGCTCATAGGGTCGATGTTCCCGAATTCTGGATGGACCGCTATGAGGTGACAGTCGCCGAATATGCCGGTTTTCTCAACAGAGGCGGCAACGACAGCCATTATACTGATGCCATGCAGATACCCGAGCTCTGCGGTATTGTCAGGGACGCCCCCGGAAAATATCATGTCGTTCCCGGCCGCGAAAACTATCCCGTGGTGTTTGTCACCCATGATGATGCAATGGCATACGCACAGAGCATCGGCAAGACGCTTCCCACCGAGGCAATGTGGGAACGCGCCGCCCGCGGACTCACCGGACGCAGATATCCCTGGGGAGACGAGCCGGTCGATCCGGGCCGTGCAAACTACGATTTCCATTACGGCGGCACGCTCCCCGTGGGCAGCCTCCCGAACGGCGCGACACCGGAGGGAATCTACGATCTCTGCGGGAATGTCAAGGAGCAGACGGATTCGCAATTCTACAAATACCCCGGCGGCGCCGACTATACGCACTGGTTCAACTTCCCGTTCTTCGCGCCGCCATACCCAGAAAAAAACTGGAACTGGGTGAACCGTGGCAGCGGCTGGACAACGCAGGAAAAGCACACCCCCGCCGGATACCGTGACAGCCAGGGAGCGCAGAATGTCGGTTTCAGGTGCGTCAGGCTGAAATGAGCTATCGTTCCCTGATCGAACAGCGATGATGGATAATGTCATGCCGAACTTGTTTCGGCACCTGTTTCGTAAAAGTAATGTTATTATAATATCCTTAATGTATCTCCATGGAAAACAATCGCATAATCATGCAAATAAACATATTTTTCAGATCGAAGGGAGATTTCAGACAATGGCATCAAAAACCATCCGTTTTTTCGGGTTTTTACTGATTACCGCTCTTATGCTGATATTCGGGCTTTCGGGAGTATTTGCGCAGAACGCTGCAAAAAATGAGGCAGGATTCACACCGCTGTTAAATGGCAAAAATCTCTCCAACTGGACAGGCAACACAGTCGGCTATGTACTGGAAAAAGATGGAAGGCTGGTCTGCTACCCGGACAGCGGCAAAGGAAATATCTATACGGCAAAGGAATACGGCGATTTTATTCTACGCTTCGAGTTCAAGCTGACACCCGGCGCCAACAACGGCCTTGGAATCCGCGCCCCGCTCGAAGGCGATGCGGCGTATGTGGGCATGGAAATTCAGATTCTCGACGATTCCTCCGAGAAATACATGGACCTTCACCCGTATCAGTACCACGGATCGATTTACGGCGTTGTTCCCTCTAAAAAAGGATTTCAAAAGCCGGTCGGTGAATGGAATTACGAGGAGGTTACCGCACAGGGGCCTCATATCAAGGTTGTCCTTAACGGTGAGACCATTGTCGATGCCGATATCAATGAAGCGAGCAAGAACGGGACTGTCGACGGTAAAGAGCACCCCGGCCTGAAACGGACGAAAGGCCATATCGGCTTTCTCGGGCATGGGTCATACCTCGAATTCCGCAACATCAGGATAAAAGAGCTGAAGTAGATTCATTGACGAATCGAAATTTTTGAAATAATTATAAGTAACATGCCCGAATATCTGATTTAATGCTTTTCTTTCCTCTCCTGTTTACAGGAGAGGGATCGAGGGTGAGGGTAATAACAGTAAATTGCCCTCATTCCTGATCCTTTGCCATGCAAATGACCCTGAAAATGAATCGTCGCGATGGTATCCCCAGTACTTCATGAGTTACATCTGGGCGGCGCTTCCGGCGGGTATTTCAAATGGCTCAACTGAATTGTCAACAGGGTCGGTTACCGATTGTCCGAACATCAGAGACGTAAGGACATAAAAAAGGACAAATATTTAGCAAATAATATAAATACTGATTGTTATGAAGTACATTATCGATAACTCAATACCGGGAATTCAAGGAAAAATAATTAATGGGCAGAGTATGTCATAGTGTTTATAAGGCGTTTATCATTATGGCGGTGTTTTTTGCACTGCATATCGGGTCTGCGAATGCCCGTGATCCCCAGTGGCTGAAGCTCGATCCTCCGCTTACGCTGTCGGAGGAGGGTTTTCGTGGAATCAAATGGTGTACCCGGATAGATGACATTTCCTGGGAATGGGAACCGTATACATATCCGACAGCCTGTCGTGTTCGTAAAAACGAAGACCTGAATGTATTCGGCAGGAATGCGGAATATATCACTTATACATTCAGGAATACCGTTTTATACGGTGTACGCATCGATTTCAGGGGAAGCGATACCGTTCAGGCGGTTATGAACGCCTGTTTGAACGAATACCCGCCCTCAGGCGAAGTGGAACATGTGAGCGACCATGAAACCCGATGGTGCAGCAGCGCGACCTCGGTCTGGATCACCCTCCCTGAAACATACGGAAGTCCCGGCCAGGTGTACCTCTGGGGCAGGGACCGTAAGTTCGCCGATGACTCGAAAACACCGGTATACCTTGCACAACCTCCCGCGCTCAACTGTACGTTAAAGAGATACACACCCCGTTTTTATGTGGTCTACCGGGCTTCGGGTCCCATTACCATCGACGGCGTCATTACCGAAAAAGCCTGGCAGGATGCGAAATGGACGGAACCGTTCGAGGATCACCAGTCGCCCTATGCCCCGGAGCCATGGAAAATGACCCGGGTAAAGATTCTCTATGATGAGAAGTACCTTTACATCGCCGCACAGCTTCAGGAAGAGAATGTCTGGGGGCATATCACCAAACGTGATTCCATCGTCTATTATGATAACGATTTCGAGATATTCCTCGACCCGACCGCAAACGCTGTCGATTACTTCGAATTCGAGCTGACCTGCCTCAACACCATGTTCGACATGTTCCACGAGAACGACAACAACCGCGGGGCGCTCGCAGACCGAAAGTATGATTCACCGGGAACCCGTCATGCCGTCAACGTACAGGGAACGCTCAATTATCATTACGACACCGATGACGGCTGGACGGTAGAGATCGAAATACCTTTCGAGGATCTCAGGTCATGGAATCCGAAAATGACACTCCCTGTCAAACGCGGCGACCTGTGGCGGGTAAATTTCAGCCGTGTCGAATATCTCCACATCTATAACCAGCTTTTCCCGTATCTTCTGCCGTACAGCAGCTGCGAGGACTGGGTCTGGAATACGGTTCACGCCGGAAGCCTCCATATACCCGAAATGTGGGGTAAAGTCCTTTTTTCCGATATGTATGCCGGTGCGGTGACCGATAAAGAGCTCGAACGCGGATTCATACTTTCGGAAGCACCCAGACCGCCGAAACAATTAAGGAAAGACATGATGTATTTCCCTGCCTGCACCATCACTATCGGTCCTGACCCCACTGACCCGAAACACAGCCCGGCCCATACCGTCGAGGTTCCCGGATTCCGGATGGACAGATACGAGGTTACGGTTGCGGAATATACCGCATTCCTCAATGAACCGGGCCATGACGAGTACTACGAGCCCCGGATGATGATTCCCGAGCTCTGTGGTATTATCAGGGACAGCTCCGGGAAATATCATGCCGTCCCCGGCCGTGAAAACTACCCTGTCGTGTTTGTCCAGCAGGAATGGGCGCTCGTTTATGCGGAAAGCAGAGGGAAAACCCTTCCTACCGAAGAGATGTGGGAACGCGCCGCACAGGGCATTAAAAACTCTCCATACCCATGGGGCGATGCGCCGCCCGATCCCTCACGGGCGAACTATGATTTCCGGTACGGTGGCACCCTGCCTGTAGGGAGTCTTCCCAATGGTGCAACTCCTGAGGGCATCTACGATCTTTTCGGAAACGCCCGTGAATGGACGACATCGAAATTCTATCCATATCCCGGCGGAGCTCAATTCGAGTATCACATCGAACCGTGGTATTATCCGCCCTACCCAAAGGACGACCGTATCTGGTTTGTCGCGCGGGGCGGCGGATGGTCGACACAGGAAGGCTGCATGTATACGGGATACCGCACATCACTCACGGTTATGGACAGCGGATTCAGGTGCGTGAAGATACAATAAGATTAAGATTACAATATATATTATACTATCAACCATAAAATTGGAGCTCGTATGAAGTTTGGGATTCTTGTAATGCTGTGTGTGCTGTCTCTGACCGGTCTTGCATGGTGCGATGTTCCCGAATACACTGTCCTGCGCACCACGGGCAAGATCGTGCTCGATGGCATCCTCGACGAGGAAGACTGGACGGTCGCTCCAGCGGTTGATGCATTCGTTTTCCCGTGGTGGACCGAAGGAGATAAGGAACAGACCTCGGTGAAGCTGCTCTGGAACGACACATACCTCTACATAGCAATCACCTGTCAGGACAAACATATCTGGGCCGATCATTACGACACGAATTCATGGACGTATATCGACGATGCCGCCGAATTTTTCTGGAATCCGAATCCCGGAGCGGGCGACATCTATTATTTCTTCGAAATGAACTGCATCGGAAATCTGCTCTGTGTCTACGATTATTACAGCGACGATTTTCTCATTAATAAAGCCATGGTGCCGCGCATCGCCACGACTGTTCGCGGTACGGTGAACAAGGATACTGACTTTGACAGCGGCTGGACTCTTGAAATCGCCATCCGTTTTTCGGACTACCCGGAGCTTTCCATGCGCGAGAAGCCACTCCCCGGTGATGTCTGGAGGGCAAATTTCAACCGCTGCGGCGGAAAAACAAATTACCAGTACAGCCAGTGGAGTCCCTCGCAGACCGATAAACCGAATTTTCACCGGCCCGAGGATTTCGGAAGGCTCGTTTTTTCCGACCGTCCGGTCACAGCACCGTCGGAAGTCCGTGAAAACGCCGGGGATTTCGTTCCCGCCGGTATCGCAATACACGGCAACTATCCGAACCCGTTCAATCCTTCCACCATGATCGAGTATTCACTTTCCCGGAGCGGATTTACCGATCTCGTCATCTACAATGCTGCCAACCAGAAAGTAAAGACGCTTGTTTCGGAGTATAAAACGGCCGGAAGCTATTCCGTTTTCTGGGACGGGACCGATGACCACGGTGCAAAGGCAGCGTCGGGTGTGTATATTTCCCGCCTGAAAATGGACGGACTCATGGCAGCGGGAAGAATGACCCTGGTAAAGTAAAACTGTGAAGGCCGACAGCGGTACCGAAACGAAATTGATGGACAACAATAAGGAATGCTGATGAAACCCATTACAATGATTCTTCTTGCTCTCATTACCTGCATGTCATATCCCGCACAGGCGGAAGTACCCGAATACACGGTTTACCGGGCAACCGGAAAGATCGTGCTCGACGGCACCCTCGAAGAGGAAGACTGGGCAGCCGCACCCTCGGCCGGGGAGTTTTCCTTTCCATGGTGGACCAAAGGAGAGAAAGAGCAGACCGAAGTCAAAATGCTCTGGGACGACACCTTTCTTTACATAGCCTATCGCTGCGACGACAAATATATCTGGGCCGATCACTATGATATCAACTCGGCTACCTATGAGGACGACTGCGTGGAGCTTTTCTGGAATCCGGATCCTGAAGCTGTGAGCGATTATTATCAGTTCGAAATAAACTGTATCGGAGTCCCGAAAAGCCTGCGGAGATCGGACAGGATTACGATCATGCTGCCCTATATCACCCAGAGTATAAACGGTACGGTCAACGACGACAGCGATACCGATACCGGATGGATCATCGAAATGGCGGTGCGGTTCGACGAGTACAACGAGGTGTCTCTCGGCAGGACACCGTCGCCGGGCGATTACTGGAGAATCGGCGCCAACCGCTGCGGCGGTAAAACCAACCCGCAGTACAGCCAGTGGAGCCCGTCCCACACGACATCGCCGAGTTTTCACCAGCCTCAGGATTTCGGCAAGATAACGTTTTCGGATAAACCGGTACGATAAAACGGGAATTTAACGAACCAGTTTCGCCATCGGTCGTCTATAGAGAATACAGGTTGTTACAAAAATGTTCCATGTGTTCTTATCACGGGTTATTCATGAAAAAATCCCACCGCGAAGACGTCAAAACACATATTGATATAATAGATTATTTATACTATCTTTAGTAGTTATTAATCGTTCATATCTAAAAAAGAATATAACAACAAATCAGCGAAAATCCGCACGATCCGCGTCAATCCGTGTTCTATTGAATCTTTTGAATAGATCGGATTAGAGAGTCAGCGGCGCGGATCGAGATTATTAAAGTCATTTCATACACATAAAATTCATATCTGATTGGAGTAAAACCGTGATCACGAGAAGAGAGTTTCTGAAGACCGCCGCAGTCGGAACTATCGGGCTCGGAACCACCGTGCAGACAATCGCATCCCGCAGCCAGAACACCGGTTATTTCGGTCTGCATCCTTTCATCGAAAACCATCCTGAAGCGGTTTTTATCATGCGAACATCAGTGGAAGATAAAATGAACGCCGAGGCCAAGCTCCAGGCCGGTCTGGCTTTCGGAAGAAGCGTGTTCGTCCCCCGCGACGAGACCGGAATACCGATAACCATTTCGATTCCGGTGAAACCGAACATGAAGACCGCCGATCCTTTCAAGTATGACATGGAGAGTATTATCAGCCATGTCACCGATCCTTACTTTGTCGAGGGCTCTCTCGCGAGCATCATTGAGCTCGGTGTACCCGGCGGCAATATTCATCTCCGTGAGGTCAACAGGCCGGAACATTACGGCGTCCCCTATGGATTTTCAGGCGTGGCGGAACGTCTCGGTGCTGATATCCGGCTCGATCAGTCACCCGATGTAAGCCAGCTCAAGGAAGGCGCGGATTTCAACTGGGTCGAGATTCCGGACGGTACGTTTTATAAAAGAATCCCCTATCTCGAGCCTATCAACACACCCGATACATGGATGCTCAACCTGTCCAAGTTCAAAGCGCACGGCATGGGTCTCACCTTGTGCTGCAAGAACCTCCAGGGAAGCGTCGCTCATAATTACCAGCAGTTCTGCGCCAACTATAACGCGAAAATGAGTATATACTCCAGTGATCAGCATGCGGATGCCTATACGGTCATCAAGGCAAACTTCGACCGTCACCTCGCGGCAGGCGTTCCTCGCTGGGACAAGCCGGGCTCCGATTTCAACTCCGGCATCGGCATGGAAACATGGGTTACCCGTACGCTCGACAATCTTTCGGTCACTCCCTGCGGGCTCCATGTAATCGAGGGAATATACGGCCGCGACGGCCAGGGGAATTCCGATTACGGCCCAAATCCGATCGACCAGCCGCATGATTTCAACACTACCGGCGTATCATCGGACGGGAAGGCATGGGACTGGATGAGCAATGTCATCATTTTCGGGAAGGATTCGTTCAGGGTGGATATCATCGGCTACTGGCTCGGCGGTCATGAGCCCGGTAATATCGGCCTCTTCCACTGCGCGATAGACAAGGGAATGTCAACTGCGCTCGATCCTAATAAAATCCCCGTATACCTGTGGGATAACGGTACGGCGACTCTTACCCCGCTGCAAAACTTTGAACGGACGCCGCTTCTTACCTACTATCTATGCCGGAATTACAACGGCCAGACAGAGTTCATATATCATCTCATGAACGAACCGTACGATTATGGTACGGTGACCGGCATTGAAGAACCGTCGGTACCCGAAAAGCCGGAAGCTTATGTACTGTATCAGAACAAACCGAATCCGTTCAATCCCTATACATCGATCGAGTATTCGCTGCCGAAAAGCGCCTATGCGAGACTCGAAATCTATAACAGTTTCGGGCAGCTTGTCGAGGTGCTTGTCGATGGTTACCGTGGGGCAGGAACGCACATGGCGGTATGGAACACCATGAACCGTGCCTCGGGAATTTATTTTTACCGTTTCCGCTCGGGCGGATTTACCGAAACGAAAAAAATGACGCTTGTCAAATAGCCCGATTTTTATCTGAATGAATCAACGGGCATGAATATGGCAATGCTGTGACAACGCATGTCATTGTATTAATAATTCTTATTGATTAACGGGGACATACATTGCATATTTTATTTCGTAGATTTGTCCCGTGGTTAATTCTTTTCCCCCTCAGGAGGTATGTATGGTTCATCACCGAGAAAGGATTTTCTGGATTGTTGTAACTGCCCTGATTGCTTTCCTGGTATTTACAGGATGCAACCAGCAGCAACAGCCTGTACAGACTGCTCCGGCCGGCCCGACCAAAGTCGGCATCCGGGGTATTTTGCATAAAGGTATGGAGACAAAGGAAGCGCCGGTCACTCCAAGTACCGAAGAACAGAAAAAGAAGGAAATTGCCGAACGCCTCGACAAGGCCGGACTCCTCTCTACCGGTAAAGTGGTCACTGACAAAAATGCCGCAATGCTCGTGCCCCCGAAATCGGTAGCCAAATTCGCCGGAAAGGATTACATTGTCGCCAAGGAGGCGCCAGAGGTCGAGTTCGCCGTTATCCCCGTCGAGCCGTTGTTTTTAGGGGAATCACCGGTGAAATCGAAATCCACAATTTCAAACGAGCCCGGTCCCTGGTCAAACTGGTCTCAGGCCAATTTTGATACGAGAACTGGTAAGTTCTATTCGTCCGTTGGGGATCACGGAAAATACGATGCTCATATTCTTTTGGTCGAATACGATCCCGCGGCCAAAAAGGTCAGATGTCTCCCCGAAGTCAACAAGGTCCTCGGCAGAACCAAAACTCAGTTCGCGGAAGGAAAAATCCACGGCTGGCTCGATTTCTATCAGAGCAAGGATATCGACAAGCCGCACCTCTGGTACTGCACCTACTGGGCGAAATATAACGAGCCCGACGAAGAGGACTACGCAACCGGCTACGACGGCGGCCATATCATGAGCTACGATGTGCTCACCGGTGATATCGTGGATTACGGCGTCCCGCTCAAACGGGCATCCTGGCCGTATCACCGCGTGGACACCAAGCGCGGAATCATGTATGCTGTGGGTATGTTCGGCGAATTCCTCGCATGGGACATCAACGATCAGAAAACGCTCTGGGCAGGATACCTCCCGAAAGGCATGGGCTGGTGGGAGCGTGCCATACTGATAGATGATCAAACCGGCATGGTATATACCTCGAACCGTGACAAGGAATCCGATCCGGAACTCCATCTGATAAAATATGATCCTTCGAAGAACCGCTTCTCCAAACTCGATTGCCATGTTCCTCAGGAAACGCTGGAATCGAACCGCGGCGTCAGCAAGGGCGGATACAATCAGATGCGCGCCCAGACCCGTTTTCGCGGTCCCGACGGGCTCTTCTGGTGCATTGGATATGCCGGAAAACTCTTCACCTTCGACCCGGTCAAGGAAGAGATTGTCGACAAAGGATACAACTGGCCCGGAGAACAGCGCTATACAGCCTCGATGGACCGGAGTCCCGGCGGACGGTATGTCTATTATCTGCCCGGTGCGCACGGCCGTGGATACCTCGATGGCTCTCCGGTGGTTCAGTACGATACACAGACCGGAACGAAGAAAGTCCTCGCCTTCATGTACCCCTACTATTATGATACATACGGGTACACACCCGGAGGAACATTCTCCATCAAGCTCGATGACAAAGGCGAGCGCCTGTTCATCTGCTGGAATGGCGCCTTTGTGGAGCAGGTTGAAGGGAAAAGCAGCGATACGTTCGGCCAGTGTTCGGTCATGGTCGTAAATATCCCCGCCAGCGAACGTGTGGAATAATACCACGTTCATGCAGCTCATATAGCCAGCAAAAACCCGCAGAATAATCACTGCGGGTTTTTTATTCATGTCTTTAACCGGAAGTGAATAATTCTTAATAAAATGTTCTTTGTTTTTGAATTTATCAGGCATTACCTTATATGCGTTTGGTGTGCTTTTGTGATATGAACGAACTACTCCGTTCTCCTGTCAGTTTTTTAAGCATGATACTGAAGCCTGGTAAAACCCACATATCTGGATACAGGCTGTCAAGGGTCGGTACAAAGTGCCGATTTCCTGCCCTTGACAGCAACAAAACAATACATTTCATAAAGGGTGTGAAAAAAAAGTAACTTTTTCATCACCCTTAAAAAACCATTGATATTGAAAGCGGTCAGTGGAGTTATAATTCCATGTTCAAGGTATTGCGGGAAATCAAAGCATTAATGAGGGAAACATTTATTGAATGGTATCGTCTCAAACCCGAATTGATCGGTGCAGCCATAGCATTCTATATTATTTTTTCACTCGGTCCTATCCTTGTAATCGTCATAAGTATTGTCGGCCTGATATTCGGTGATGAGGCGGTCGAGGGTCAAATCGTCCAGGAAATAAACAACATTGTCGGGCAAAAAGCCGCGCAAGTCATGCAGATTCTCATATCGAGAGCATACTCGCCCCCCACACAGACCATCAGCACCATCGTAAGCGTTCCCCTCGTTTTTTTCGGTGCCACCATGATATTTTTTCAGCTTAAAAATACATTGAACCATATATGGGGAATCAGATCGAAAAGCCGTAACAGGATCATTGGATTTCTGAAAACATACCTGTTTTCATTCACCATGGTTATCATTCTGGGGTCGCTCCTTTTTCTGCTTGTTGTTAAAAGCCTTACCATATCGCTCCTCAGGGAATTATTTTATCCGTTTCCCCGTTATGCCTTACAATCGCTTGATTTTATTTTCTCGCTGGGCGTTCTGACGCTCCTGTTCGGAATGATTTACGATCTGCTGCCGGATGTAAAAATCAGAGTGAGGGATATATGGATAGGCGCCGGTGTGACCTCTCTCATGTTTTCAACCGTACAATTCCTTATCGGAATGTATCTCGGATATGCACACATCGATTCGGCGTATGGCGCAATCGGTTCAATCACCATCCTGCTTATCTGGATTTTCTATTCTTCCCAGATTTTTTTGCTCGGCGCAGTCTTCACCAAGGTGTATGCCTGCAAATCCGGGAAACCGCTCATCCCGAAACAGATTCATAAAGGTTAACATTGCGTTAAAAATATCTTAAGTTTATTATCTATACTAACCCGATATATTCATATATTTTTATAGAACGCGGATTTTCGCGGATCGAGCGGATTTATTTTTGGTAACTGACCGGTGCAACAGTGCAGGGATAATTCATGAATTACCCCTGCTCCGTGTCTTTGTGGTAAAATATTTTATGGATAACCTCCATGTCTATGGATAGTTACAACGAAGAATGAAAAAGTATGCAGGCTGCATATGGATTCCCGATTGAAGATTCGGGAATGACGGCGTTACAGGGACTTCCGATACCATGCCGGGGCTTCAGCACCGGGAACCGCAGATGCATTTTCAGATAAATCCGGGCTAATAAATAGCAACCATACACCATTCCATTTCATCATCCATTTGGGAAAGGAGCACTGTCATGATCATTCACCGTATGCTTCTGATGCTCGTCATCTTCGTCTGTTTTGTCGCCGTGGCGGCGGTATCGGAACAGGGTGATATCGGATATCAGCCCTCAAAAGCCAATCTTGAAGCCCGCGAATGGTTCCAGGATGCCAAATTCGGACTGTTCGTGCACTGGGGAGTATACTGCCTCAAGGCAAAGGGGGAATGGGTGATGAACCAGGACAAAATCCCCATCTCCGAATACGAAAAACTTCCCCCGCAGTTCAATCCGGTTAAGTTCGACCCGGACGAGTGGTGCCGCATGGTCAAGGATGCCGGAATGAAATACATCACCATCACGAGCAAGCATCATGACGGTTTCGCGATGTTCGACAGCAAGGTGAGCGACTACGATATCGTCGACCGCACACCGTACCGCAAGGATGTGCTGAAAATGCTTGCCGATGCCTGCGAACGAAACGGCATCAAGCTCTTTTTCTACCATTCCCAGCTCGACTGGCATAATCCGAACTATTATCCGCGGGGCAGGACAGGCCAGGATTATACGGGCCGTCCCGAAAGCGGCGACTGGTACAAGTATCTCGACTACATGGACGGCCAGCTCAGGGAGCTCTGCACCGGTTACGGCAAGATCGGAGGCATCTGGTTCGACGGCATGTGGGATAAACCCGATGCGGACTGGCGTCTCGGAAAAACCTATCACATGATCCACGAACTCCAGCCCCAGGCGATGGTGGGAAGCAATCACCACAGAACGCCGTTCCCCGGCGAGGATTTCCAGATGTTCGAGAAGGGACTTCCGGGTAAAGACCCCTTCAGCGAGGCCGGTCATGTTTCCGCCCTGCCGCTTGAAACCTGCGAAACCATGAACAATTCATGGGGTTACAACGAGAACGACAAAAACTACAAGAGCACGCGGGACCTTATCCAGTACCTCGTCAAGGCGGCGGGTAACAACGCGAACTTTCTCCTCAATGTGGGCCCCCGTCCGGATGGCACGATTCAGCCCGAATTCAAAGAGCGCCTCGCCGAAATGGGTAAGTGGCTCCGCTCGAACGGCGAATCCGTTTACGGTACTCGCGGCGGCCCGCTCGCACCGCAGAGCTGGGGAGCGACAACCAATAAGAGCGGCGTCATATACATTCATGTGCTCACCGACACCGACCCGGTGATCGCCGTTCCCGACCTCGGCGGAACAGTGAAGACTGCAAAGCTTATGAACGGCGCCGGAGTCGAGTTTTCGGCGACCAGGTTCGGAACGATATTCAAAATACCCCAAACCGGAAAAGACCCGTACGATACGGTTATCGCGGTTACGCTTGGAAAGTGATTTTGTACAGTGGAAACACATTCGAAATTAATGTAACATTCCCCCGCAAGGGGAAGTGGTTTGAAACAATGGAGCCGATACGTGAGAAAAACACTCATTGTTGTCATGGCGCTCACCAGTATGTTTTCTGTCTGCCGGACAGGCGCCGATACCGTGTCAAAGGCATATACGGAAGCGGCGGAGAAAGGGGATAATAACGCGGCATACCGGGCTCAGTCGTATCTCGCCCCGCCGTACTGCTATGACCTCAACCGCTGGCTCGGCGTCAAATTCATTAAAGCGGTCAACGGCCGGGTCGTTCAGCCGGCCTATCCGTTCATCTACCAGGACATGGCTCATCTGAAAGTCCGTAAATTGTACGATCGCGCCGGTATTGC
>JAJFUH010000101.1 GCA_021372535.1 bacterium | reverse complement strand
ATCCGGCGCCAGACCGGGGATAGAGAACCGTGACCCGTTGTTGCATCTTCAGATAAACACTCATGACAATCGAGAGTAACAACGAAGGATGGAAAATGCATGGAAACTGTATATGGATTCCCGATTAAAGATTCAGGAATGACGGCGTTACGGGGACATCCGACGCCAGGCCGGGTATAAAGAACCGGGAGCCGTAAAGATTTTACATATTCTTCTTCATACCGGGATCGATCGGAGACGCCTGCCCCTCTTTATCCGCGCCCATAGTGAGGGTTATTTGCGGGAAGGGGATTTCGATGCCCCGTTCATCGAATTTCTTCTTGAGCAGCCTGTTGAACGCCCGCGCAACGCCCCACTGCTTGATCGGCTTTGTTTTTGTCCGCGCCTTGATGATGAGCGCCGATTCGGCAAACTGATCGAGCCCCAGAATTTCAATGGGTTCAAGAATATCATCCCGGAACAGGGGATCATTACGAAGCTCTTCATCGACCTGTTTGATCACATCCATGACTTTATCCACATCCTCGTGGTAGGAGACACCGATATCGAACACGTAATGTGAGTATTCCTTGGTCATATTGGTGACCACATCGATCTGTCCGTTACGGATATAATGGACATTACCGGAAAGATCGCGGAGAACGGTCATCCGCAGGTTTATCCGTTCCACAAGGCCGCTTTTACCGGCAATCTGGACCACATCACCGACACGTATCTCATCCTCGAGCAGGATAAAAAAACCGCCGATAACATCCTGTACCAGTGTCTGGGCGCCGAAACCGACAGCGAGACCCACAACGCCCGCGGCTGCGAGAATAGGCCCGATTTTGATATTCAGCTCGTCCATTATCGTGACAGCGGCTATAACCGCTATTCCGATAGTCAGCATATACCGTATGATGGATCGGAGGGTATCGGCCCGTTTTCTGAATTCATCATCCTTGTTTTTCACCAGCGAGGCAAATACACGAAACGATATGATACGGGCAATTTTGGAAGCGATCACCATGAGAACAAGAATCACGGCGATCCGCAGCCCGCTTGTGAGAAGCCATTGAACAGCAGTATGAACATATTCTTTTGTAGCCATGGATTGCAGCTCCTGTCTGAATAGTATGTGTACATGAATGGGAAAACGGTGAAAAATATATTTTTAGACATGATTTACAAGATTAACAAGATTGTTTTTTAAATTATAAACACATACATAGAAGCCTATTGAAGTCCTCTGCCCCTGTAATCATTTTCTATCAAAGAAAGAAAATGTAATCCAGTAATACATAATCCCCCCTGCCTTCGGCATCCCCCCTTTTTAAGGGGAGAAAACGGGTCGGATCCCTCTTTGTTTAATAAGGGGATACGGCGAAGCCGAGGGGGAATAATGATGTCAGCTGACTTGGCCGGATTACCGGACAGTTTTCCCGGTTAGAGCCATTTCTTCTTTCTGAAATAGAGAAGCATCGAAACACCTAATGTAAACATGACAAGCAGAAGGGAGGGATATCCCCATCGCATCTTGAGCTCGGGCATATATTCGAAATTCATCCCGTATACCCCCGCAATAAAGGTCAGAGGAATAAAAATGGCCGCAAATATCGTGAGGGTTTTCATAACCTCGTTCATCCTGTTGCTCAGGCTGGAAAGGTAAATATCGAGAATCCCGGAAATCATATCCCTCAATGTCTCCACCGTATCGATCACCTGAATCGCGTGGTCGCTGATATCCCGCAGATAAATACGGGTCGTATCCTGGATCAGATCCGATTCTCCGCGCTGCATATTACTGATCATTTCCCGTAAAGGCCATACCGACTTCCGCAGAAAAAGCGTTCCTTTTTTCAACTCATGAATGGTCTGGATAGTCTGAGTGCCCGGGTTGTTAATCAGCTCTTCCTCAATCAGGTCAACCTGATCGCCTGTTTTTTCAAGTATCACAAAATAGTTATCGACGATCGCATCGATGAGAGAATATGCAAGAAAATCGGCTCCCATTTTTCGGATTCGCCCCTTACCGGTCTTGATACGGTCTCTGACATGATTGAACACATCTCCCTCGCGCTCCTGAAACGAAATGACATAATTGCTTCCGAGCAGCAGACTGACCTGTTCGGATATTATCTCATCTCCGGTACCATCGTGATAGAGCATTTTCAGAACGAGGTAGATGTATTCATCGAAATCCTCATACTTGGGGCGCTGCCCGGTTGTGAGAATGTCTTCCAAGACAAGCGGATGAACGTTAAAATATGTCCCGATTTTTTCAATGATTCCGGGCTCATGAAGACCGTCAATATTGATCCATGAAACCGTGGGGGTATCCTTGAAAGGGAAACATTCCTCCACGGTTTTTGCTTCTTTTTCCTGAGCTTGTCCTTCATTATAATCGATGACCGTTATTCTTACCTTCTCGGCTTTCTGTTCGCCGATATGCATGAGCGTCCCGGGAGGCGAACCAATCTTATCCGACCGTTTTCTGATGATTTTCGGCATGAGCACCACCATCCCTTCATGGCAAAGGGTTTATTTATAAAGATTTGTTTTTATCTGGTAAAAATGATTTTCTTCAACAGGTTTTAATACTCCGGCGAATAAATAATGATACTAGTACTTGGAATAGATGCCGAAACACGTTCGGCATGACGTCATCCGATGTCACTGTTTAATCACCGAAGCAATAATCACCACGACTTATTACCATTATTCAATAAACACAATTCTTTTCCTTCTGTCCAGCAAACAATTGCGCGAAATGCTCATGGTCTTCTCTCAGTAAATGAACACCCTCCGCAGCAGCGCAGCGAGGTATTACCTTTTTTTTGACTCACTCTTCGACCACCTTTATTTGAAAAAGAGAAAGTCCAATTCAGCTCCCGTTCCGGCATATCAGAGCCACAGCGTGGTGAGAACGACGAAACGAATCAAGACTCATATCTCCTTTATCATGAAGGAATTACCGGGGATTTGGTAATGCCTTCATATTTTTCATATGTCTCAATTCGACCGATTTTTCATTGTAAAACCACCGGGTAATATACTGTCAAGGGTCAATATAAATCCCCTGTCAATGATTCATGTTGAGCGAACAAACATCTTTTTCATAAACGGGCGCATGAAAAAGATACTTTTTCACAGCCTTCTTCGTATTATATTGGTTTTATGAAACAAGAACATAAGGGGTAATTATCGCATAGAGGAGGATTCCATGCCGTTTTATGACCTGCCGGAAGACCAGCTGATGATCTACAAGCCCGACCGTGACGAGCCCGAGGATTTTGACGAATTCTGGAAAAGGACTCTCGACGAAGCCCGCGAATACACATTCGATGCCATATTTGAAAAGGTCGATTACGGGCTCAGGACAATTACAACGTACGATGTGACATTTTCCGGTTTTG
Organism: bacterium; assembly: GCA_021372535.1. Classification (NCBI taxonomy): domain Bacteria; species bacterium. Next base: position 8,473 of record JAJFUH010000101.1, on the reverse strand, counting down.
CCGGGCAGGAGATCAAGGGGTGGCTCAACGTTCCGAGCAACCACGAGGGCGATATCCCCTGTGTCGTGGAATACGTCGGGTACGGGGGCGGGAGAGGCTTCCCCATGGACTGGCTGATATGGGCATCCGCCGGATACGCTCATTTCATCATGGATACGAGAGGCCAGGGCAGTACCTGGCTTACCGGCGACACCCCGGACATCGAGCCATCGGGTTCGAGTCCCCATTATCCCGGATTCATGACGAAAGGGATACTCAATCCGTCGAGCTACTATTACCGGAGGTTGATTGTCGATGCCGTCCTCGCCATAGATGCCGCCCGGTCGCATAATGCGGTGGATGGTACGAAGATCGCGGTCAGAGGCGTCAGCCAGGGGGGAGGGATCGCACTGGCTATGGCAGGGCTTGTTCCCTCGGTGCAGGCGGTGCTCACCAACGTTCCCTTCCTCTGCCACTACCGCCGGGCGACCGAGATTACCGATATAATGCCGTACGAGGAGATATCACGGTTTTTACGGGTGCACCGTGACAAGGTGGACGAGGTGTTCAGGACGCTTTCCTATTTCGACGGCCTCAATTTCGCGGTGCGCGCCACTGCTCCGGCTCTTTTTGCAGTGGGGCTCATGGACGACATCTGTCCGCCATCGACAGTATTTGCGGCTTACAACCATTACGGAGGCCCGAAGGATATCCGTGTCTGGCGGTACAATCTGCACGAGGGCGGCGGGACATTCCAGGTGGTCGACGAGATATCTTTTCTCAACGGGATATGGTCAAGTGAATAGCACCGGTAACAGACTGCGGTCATGGAACGTGTTCTTTCGCGCCTGCTCCGGTCATCAAGGATATTATTCTTGAAAAAACCCGATAGAAAGGTTATTTTACTATACTTATTTTTTCCACAATATTCTTCCCCGGAGGATGTTGTTTGTCGAATCATACAATCCATGTCAACGAAGACCGCTGCAAAGGTGTCGATGGCTGCGGTTTATGCATACATATCTGTCCGAAAAACGTCTATGAAAAAGCCGGGCATCTGACCGAAAAGGGTGTTTATTCCCCCGAGCCCGTCCACATCGAAGCATGCACGGCGTGTAAACTGTGCATGATCTACTGCCCCGACCTGGCGATTGTCGTTGAGCCCGCGACTGACGAGGAACCATGACCGGCATCGCCCTTATGCAGGTGCGCGATATTAAGGCGATGATCATACAAAACCCGGCGGAGTTGAAAAAGAACCATCCGGCCATATTCTGCGCCGGGGAAATATGAGTAACGGAGAGCGAGCGGTGAAAAACGAACGAGTGAGAACCGGACGCCATTTCATGCAGGGAAATATCGCCTGCGCCGAGGGAGCGCTGGCGGCCGGATGCAGTTTCATGGCCGGGTATCCCATAACCCCGGCATCGGAGATAGCGGAACAGCTTGCATCCCGTCTCCCCGCGTTGAGGGGCGATGACGGTGTTTTCATACAGATGGAGGACGAGATCAGCTCGCTCGCCGCGGTAATCGGAGCATCGTGGATGGGCAAAAAGGCCATGACCGCCACAAGCGGCCCGGGAATCAGCCTCATGCAGGAACATATCGGGCTCGCTGTCGGGACCGAGACTCCCTGCGTCATCATCGATGTTCAACGCGGCGGGCCGACGACCGGCATTCCCTCGGTCGAGCTCCAGGGCGATACCGTCCAGGTTCGGCGGGGATCGCACGGCGAATATCAGGTCATCGCGGTTGCACCCTCATCGCCGCAGGAGCTTTTCGACCATACCATCCTTGCCTTCAATCTCGCCGAGCGGTACCGGACGCCCGTTTTCGTTATGTCGGACGCCTTCATCGGCCACATGCGCGAAGAGGTGGTCATCCCCGCGCCCGAGGATATCGTGATAGAGAAACGGAAAATCCCCGCGCCGGGATTCGACAGCGAAACAGATCAGGCATTTCTCTCGGAGGATGTTGCGCCGATGCCGGTTTTCGGCAGGGGTTTCAAGAGCCATGTGACATCATCCTGCCATACAGAGACCGGGAAACGGAATGTCACCGATGCAATCGCCCTCGATAACTTTATACGGAAGCTCGACGCCAAGATTGCGAAGCACCGCGACAGCATCATCCGCGTGGACGACCGCACCGGGGATGCCGATATCGCGATTCTCGCCTACGGGAGCGTGTACCGTGCCGCATGCGCCGCAGCGGAAGCCGCCCGCGCCGAAGGAATGAGGGTCGGCGTGTTCAGGCCCATAACCCTCTGGCCGTTCCCCGACAGGGAGATAGCGGAGATGTCAGCCCGGGTCAAAGCCATCCTCGTGATGGAAAACAACCTCGGCCAGTACCTGCACTATGTGAAAGCCGAATCATCATGCCCCGTCCATTTTATCGAGCCTGAGATACTCGGAACCATGCATGACATCGGGAGTGTACTGAAGAAACTGAAAGAGATTCGGTGAGAGGTGTTCATACAGAAGCCCTCCGGTTGCCGGACGGGGAGACGATATCTTCTGCATGACGCCGTTCCACGGGAGAATACATAATGACGATCACGCATCCGCTTGATAAATACATACGCCCATCGGCAGCCAAAACGACCAACTGTCCCGGGTGCGGTAACGGGATTCTCGCCCAGGCCATCCTCCGGGCCATCGACGAGGAAGGCCTCGATATGGACGATTTCGTGTTCGTATCGGGAATCGGGTGCGCCGCATGGATTCCGAGCCCGTTCTTTCACGGCGATACGCTCCATACGACACACGGCCGCCCCATCGCATTCGCAACCGGAGTCAAGCTTGCCGCGCCCGACCGCCGTGTCATGGTGGTTTCCGGCGACGGCGATCTGCTCGCGATAGGAGGCAACCACTTTATCCACGCGGCACGCCGTAATATCGACATGACAGTCATCTGCGTGAACAATTACATCTACGGCATGACCGGCGGGCAGGTCGCACCGACGACACCGCTCGGTCTCAAGACCATGACAAGCCCGTACGGCAACGTTGAGAACAGTTTCGATATCAGCGGACTCGCCGCGGCGGCGGGCGCAACATTCGTGGCCCGGTGGACGGTGTTCCATACGCTCCAGATTACCCGCACGGTGAGAAAGGCGCTCAATCACAAGGGATTTTCGCTCATCGAGATCATCAGCCAATGTCCCGTGCAGTTCGGCAGAAAATCCGGCATGGGGAATACCCGTCAGATGTTCGACAATTTCAAAAATAATTCGGTAACCGCGAAAAAAGCGGCCGATATGACCGATGAGGAACGGGCCGGAAAACTCGTTGTCGGCGAATTTGTGGAGATTAACAAACCCGTGCTCAACGAGGGATTCTCCCGGATCAGGGAACAGCTTCGTGAAAGGAGCGGCGATGGCGAGGACTGAGATACGGTTTGCAGGGTTCGGCGGCCAGGGAGTTATTCTCGCCGGGGTGCTTCTCGGCACCGCGGCTGTTCTCCACGACGGCAGGCATGCCATTCAGTCCCAAAGCTACGGAGCCGCGGCCCGTGGGGGGGCGACACGATCCGATGTGATCATCAGCGACGAGACGATCCTCTATCCGCAGGTCACCGCGCCGGATATCATGGTCGCTTTCACTACCGAAGCGCTCGAAAAATACCGTGACGAGCTGAAACCCGGCGCAACGCTCATACTCGACGAAGACCTCGTGATCCCCCCGGAAAACGGCGGATTCAACGTGTACCGTGTCCCGGCGACCAGTATCGCGACGAAAGAGCTGGGGAAGGTTATCGTGGCGAACATGGTCATGCTCGGATTCTTTGCGGGCCTTACCGGGACAGTGAGCACGGACGCGCTTGAAAAGGTCATACGGGTACATGTGCCGAAAGGCAGCGAGGAATTGAATATAGCCGCTTTCCGCAAGGGTGTCGAGCGCGCCCGGGAACAGCAGGTATGATCGTTTTACAGGGAGCTTTTTCGAAGACTTTTCAATCGGGTAACCCATGAGACTTCATGAACATGAAGCAGCGGATATATTTGAAAGTTTCGGCATACCGGCCCCCTTGCGCGGTGTAGCGGAAACGCCTGAAGAGACGCTGCGCATAGCCGAGGAAATCGGATTCCCTGTCATCCTCAAGGCGCAGGTGCTTGTCGGAGGACGCGGTCTTGCGGGCGGTGTGAAGACGGCAGCCGGTCCTGTCGAGACCATCGAAACAGCCCGCGAACTTTTTAAAACCGATATAAAGGGACTCCCTGTCCGCAAACTGCTCGTGTCCCGTAAAGTCGATATTGTCAGCGAGCTGTACATCGGAATCACCGTGGACGGATATGCCGGGAAACCGGTGATCGTGGTAAGCACGGAAGGCGGGGTGAGCATCGAGGAGACTGCCCGCAGTCACCCGGAAAAAATCGCTTCGTACCATATCGACGAGCGGAAAGGATTTTTCCCGTATCAGGGTCGTAAGCTTCTCCGGGACATCGGGCTTCCGAAGAAGCTCCACATGCCGTTCACCGATGTCATGATCCGTCTGTATCGCGGATTCAAGACGCTCGATGCCCTCATCGCCGAAATCAATCCGCTTGCGGTGCTTTCGGACGGCAGTCTTATGGCGGTCGATGCGGTGCTCGAGATAGACGGTTCCGCTCTGTTCCGTGTTGGAAACCGTGTTTCCCGCGATCCCGGACGGATCGAGAATCCCCTCGAACGTCAGGGGAAAGAGATCGGCGTGACCTATGTCGATCTGGACGGCGACATCGGAATTATCGCATCGGGAGCGGGACTCGGCATGGCGACAATGGATATTATAGGCCAGAGGCTCCGTCCGGCCAACTTCCTCGAAACCGGGGGCGGAATCACCGAGGACCTTCTCTACCGGAGCATGGAGCTGGTCATGATGAAGCAGGGTATTCGGGCGATATTCATTAATATTTACGGCGGCATCAATCCGATTCACGAAGGGGCGCGCGGCATAGTGCGCTACATGAAGGAGCACGGAGTAACCATTCCCGTCGTGGCCAAGGCTCTCGGAAACCATCAGGAAGAGACATGGGAGATTCTCAGGGCCGGAGGCGTTCATGTGGTGACCGAAGTTCCCACGGAAATAGCGGCGGAACGCCTGTTTGAGCTTGTCAGCGGGTAAATTCATCCCCTGTGCGGCAAACGTGATACGAAATGAATAATCAGCCGTATTGATCTGCAGTTCAATCACATTTCAACAGAAGGAAAACAGACCCATGATTCGCAGAATTCTACCATGTATTATCACGGCTCTGGCGCTTGCGGTTATCGTTTCGGGTTCGGTTTACGCTCAGGAACAGCTCAAGATAGCGTTTGTCCGCACCGGGTATATCATGAGCAATTATGAACCTTACCGCGTGGCCATGAAAACGTTCCGCGATTTTGAAACGGCAGAGACAGAAAAGCTCCAGAAAAAGGGCGAGTTGTTTCAGCAGAAGGTTGCCGATTCCCAGAAACAGGCGGCCTTTATGGACGAGCAGAAGATTGCCCAGAGACGGGATGAGCTCGAACGTGAGAACGCCACTCTTCAGGACGAGTACGATAAGCTTCACAACAGGGACACGGGGATTCTCGTCACCCGGTACAACGAGCTTGTCAAACCGGTTTTTGATACGGTGGACAATGTCATCAAGAAAATCAGGACCGACGAAGGAATAGCGTTCATATTCGAGGCGGAAAGCGAAGTGCTCATCGACGCCGACCCGAAGTATGATATTTCCGACAAGGTTATCGCCGCGCTCGCGAAATTACAGCCGCCCGCAGCGGTAAAAAAGTAAATGTCAACGTTGGTGAACCATAATAAATTAAAGAATGACCCCTCTCGGCTTTGCCGTATCCCCCCTAACAGGGGGGAATTAAAAGGAGTCAATAGTATGAGTTTTCTTCAACGTATGAAAGCAACCTGGTACCAGCTATGGTGAGTCATCATAAAAGCGGACGAGACAGACAGCAGCCATGAGTATTCTTCTCGATAAATCGACCCGTGTCATCGTCCAGGGTATCACCGGTAAAATCGGAAGCATTCAGACCCGCTGGATGATCGAGTACGGCACCACCGTCGTCGGAGGGGTCACACCGGGCAAGGGCGGAATGAGTGTCGAGGGCGTGCCGGTCTTCGACAGTGTCGAATCGGCGGTCAGCGAGACCGGAGCCGGGGCATCGGTGTTTTTCGTTCCGGCGTCCTTTGTCATCGACGCCTTTTACGAGACTGTTGATGCGGGAGTCGGCCTCATCGTCGTCGTACCGGAGCATATCCCCGTCCACGATGTCATGCAGATGCGCGCTTATGCCCGTGAGAAGGGCGTTTTTGCGCTCGGTCCCACTACGCCGGGTATCATGACACCGGGCAAGGCAAAGATGGGCATCATGCCGGGCTCTCTTTTCAGGGAGGGACGTGTCGGTATCATTTCGAGGAGCGGCACGCTTGCCTATGAGGTCGCCGGAATTCTCGCCGACAGCGGCATCGGCCAGAGCACGGTGGTCGGGATGGGCGCTGACCCGGTCGTGCTCACCAACATGCCCGACCTTCTCGAACTGTTCGAAAACGATCCCGGCACAAGCGGCGTGGTGATAGTCGGCGAAGTCGGCGGCGTGCAGGAGGAAAAAGCCGCCGAATTCATCGGTGAGTCCATGACAAAACCTGTTGCCGCCTACATAGCGGGCCGTCACGCTCCCCAGGGAAAGCGCATGGGCCATGCGGGAGCGATCATCCGCGGCTCGACGGGCACGGTCGAAAGCAAATGCGAAGCGCTCTCTGCGGCAGGCGCGGAAATTCTCGTTACACCATACGAAGTGGTATCATGGGCGATAAAACACCATCTTGGATGACCGGTATTCAAAGGCCGGTATCCGGGGGAACTGTCTGCGCTCTTATATCCGTATAAAAATTCACCATTTTCATTCCGACTTCCTATGATTATTCCCCGTTTGATAAAAATCCGCCAGATATTCAACCGTGACCGCATCGAAAATCCCGCAGGGGAGCTAGCGGCGCGGCTCCGTACATCGGGTCTGCTCGACCGTGTCAAGCCGGGAATGCGAATCGCCGTTGCAACGGGCAGCCGGGGTATCCACGGAATCGCCGGACTCGTGCGGACAGTGGTCGATGAGCTGAAACAGGCCGGCGCGCAGCCCTTTATCGTCCCCGCGATGGGCTCCCACGGCGGCGGAACGGCGGAAGGCCAGCTGGCAGTGCTCGAAAGTTTCGGAATCTCGGAAGCGACGATGAACGTCCCGGTCATTTCCTCGATCGAGACGGAGACAATCGGGGCGACACCCTCCGGCGCGCCGGTGTTCATGGACAGGAATGCGCTCGGCTCTGATGGTATCGTGGTGATCAACCGCATCAAAATCCATACCGCCTTCCATGGCCGAGTGGAGAGCGGGCTCTGCAAAATTGTCGCTGTGGGGCTCGGAAAACGCGAGGGAGCGTCTACCCTTCACCGCTGCGGGCTCGGCGAAGAGGTTGTCGAGAGTTTCCGGGTCGCCCGCGTGAAAGCGCCTATTCTGTTCGGGGTCGGCATACTCGAAAACGCTTTCGATGAGACGCTCGATTTCATGGTCGTCGGCGCCGAAGACTTCGAGAAGGCCGATCACGAGCTCCTCGAACGGTGCCGCGCCATTGTTCCCCGTGTGCCTTTTCGGGAATTCGACATCCTCATCGTGGACGAGATGGGTAAGAACATATCCGGCACGGGAATGGACACGAATATCATCGGGTTCTGGAGACGGTTCGGGGGCGAGCGGGTTCCCGACTACAGTACGCTCATCGTCCGCGACCTGACTCCGGAGAGTCACGGGAACGCCATGGGTATCGGATTCGCCGACCTGACCACCCGCCGTCTCGTCGACAAGATCGACTACGGACCGACCTACACCAACGGCATCACATCGGGGACATGGGCGATTGTCCGCATACCCATCACCCTCGAAAACGATTTCGAGTGCATCCGGACGGCGCTCGAAAAGCACGAACCGGGACAGGCACGGATCATCCGCATCAAAAACACGCTCGAACTCGAGGAACTGCACATCTCCGGGAATCTCCTCGAAGGGATCAGGGTACGTGACGATCTCGAGGTTATCGGCAAACCGGAGGAGATGAGGTTCGATGCCGGGGGGAATCTGGTGTAAGATGATTCTGTATTGAATTTAAGCGGCGTATTCCCGTGTGAATTGAGAAAAAGACTTGACTTTATATAAATCTGTACTTATTAATATTCTTTGTTGCATGGATTTTTGAGATATACAAGATTTTGTATGTTTTTATGTATTTCATGGAAAAAATACAATATCTTGTAGTGCACGGTTTTCCCAGTAATTTAAAAAGGGTTGCCGGTTTATAAAGATAGATTGATTACTATCTACGGTCAGAACTGTCCGGTTAAACTACTGAGTACCTTTTATTTGCAGTAGAATATGATAGTTGCCACTCTTAACCATGGAAACTCACCCCGCGCATAACACCTTGATAAAATAGATGTTAGCGGGCGCTTCCCCTCTCTTGTGGC
>JAJFUH010000100.1 GCA_021372535.1 bacterium | reverse complement strand
TGAGGCAAGAGAGGGGATTGAGGGGTGAGTTCGGGTTGAGAAAAGGGGCAATAACCAAATCAAAAACAATACACATGCCGGTAAAAGCCCTATTTACAAGATTTTTCAAATATTTATAGCAATTTTAACCGGACACTACTGCACCGGAGCAATAACCACAAACCATAAACCATGAACTATTTACTGTCTCACGGATTGCACGTCACCATCAGTGAGCTTATCGGGCCGAACACACCGCGCACGTTCCTGACCCGCACATCGAGACGGTTATTTCCGGGTTTGAGCGCCCACAGCCATGATGGTTCCCGTTGTTCAACCCATTTCCCTTCATTGGCGCGTACCATGAATGTATCGAATCCGGGAGTGAACGTGTTAACATCGACCATCAGCACACCGGGTTCCGCAGTTTCGAGGAGATGAACCTCGGCCTGGTCGAGAGGCTCGTAAAAATCAAGAGCCCGTCCGGACTGGAGCTGGTGTTCATACCGTCTCGGAAACGTATCGTCATAGTAATTCAAAAATCCGTTCCATCCCCATGCCGAGGCGCCGGTATGAACCGGAACCGGAAGGGGATTCGAGAGAAAATCGTTCCGGGGGATTATACGGAAATATCCCGTGATTTCGAGAAGGTGACGGCCATCGGTTATGATACTTACGGGGTTGTTGCCCTCACGGATTCCTATGGAAACACGCGCGGCAATCTCATCCGCGTTTTCGGGTATGAGGGGTTTGTCCCATGAAACGGTACGGTGCAGTTCCGCTGCCCAGCGGTCGTGTATTTCGAGAAGATCGAGGGGAATTCCGGTTTCGGCATCGAAATAATAATAATCGCGGGTGGCGTCCATGTAAATCCACTTGTTGAATTCGTTCGACCATACTTCCGTAACCTCATGGCCTGCTTCAGTTTCACTGTTGATATTGATATGACGGGCCTGATATCCCATGGCAAGCATGGCCCCGATAAGCGCCTGGTTCGAATAGAGGCACATGGCATCGCGCCTTCTGCCCTCGTAATCTGTCTGGAGCCGGGGCATGCCTTTCTCGCCCTTTTCGAGGTGGACGACTTCGTTCCAGTTCCATGAATAGGCATTGTTCGTCACGGGGATATGGTACGCCCAGTTGAGAAGGCGCATCATGATCTCGAATTCGCCCGAAGCGCCCTCGACGATTTTATCGAGTTTCGCGTCTTTACGGTATTTTTCCAGCCCGGGATGAAGGTAATTTTCATAGGTGAATGGATAGGACGACCGCGCCACATGGCCGTTGTGAATAACCTCGACCGCTATACCGAGCTTTTTGTTGGGTGAACGATCTTCCCATTCAGCGGAAAGAGATAAACCCTTTATTTTCGGACTTCTGAGCCGATTTCCCGATGAGAGCTCAGCTTTCCACTGGAAGTAACGCCTGTTGCCGGGGTCTGTTTTCTCATCGACCGTCCCGGTGGCTGTCCACGGTGTCCAGGAAGGATCGTCGGTCCGCGGGCTTGAGCCGAACCGTGTCATGACAAGCGCTTCGGTGCTGTTTGGAGTTTCAATGTCAATTGCGACATCGACTTTCCGTATTACGGCATTCATTTTTAACGGGCATGTCCCGCCGATGATATCCATAACCGGTGAAATATACTCCCCCGACCGGACATAGCGGTCGAGACTGAGCCGTACCGAATATTCGCCGTCCACCTTATCGCACCACCCCAGCCTGCTGTCGCTCCATGTCCTGCCGCTGTCGCCGCTCTTGAACGACCGGTTGGGGTGATGAGTGCGGGTTACCGAGCCGCGGGCAAACTCGCTGTCGACCGCAATAAAAACATACCACGATGTCGAATCGCTCTCCGCCCACATGAGGATTTCATTCTCGCCCCTCCTGAGCGCGCCGGAAGGGATATCGACGAAATACCAGCAGTCATAGGGGGTGTACTCGGTATACTGTCGGGAATAAGGGAACGCATACGATGAAGCGGGACGGGTGAATTCAACCCCGTTCAGTGAAATATGGAGCGGCTCCGTGTTGCCTTTTTTCTCCGTGCCCTCGAATACGAGACGGCCGGAAAATGCGGAGGCATCATCGAGCATGAGGATTTTCTTTATGACAATTCCCTTCCTGAGATGTTCAACCCATGCACGCTCCTTGACATCCATCCCTTCGGGAACGCCGGAACCAGGAGCGTCATCCTCTATGAGCTCGGAATCATCGAGCGTAATGACATTATGCCTGCGATCGAGGAGCGTCCCAACCAGCCGGGCATCACGTTCAAGACCGGCGGCATCGAGCCGTATCTCTTTTGTCTCCGCACCGAACGCAAACGTATTAACGGCACCGATCCAGAACAATACTCCCAGAAGCCTCAATTTTAACATCGCAGTCTCCCACGTGTATGAGAATCCTGTGTAAAGGCAGCTTAAACCGGAGCCACTAACGCCGTTTCAGCAATTTTCAGCCTCGACTTCGAGACGAGCCATGGATACATGGATATAGCCCGAATCATCGATGGGATTGTCCCTGAGATATATATCGACAATTTCGGCGATAAACGTCTCTCTCATATGCGACGGCACCAGTTCCGTATAGGGCAGCCAGGTCGTTCTTATCCAGCCCGACAGGCCTTCCCTGCCCTTCTGTTTCATGTCTTTCGGTATAAGCTCGATCCGTTTCTCCCTCAATCCGGCCAGAGCAAGCCATTTCCTGTAATCATCGGGGCCATAAAATCCATACGGGAAAATAAAATTCCCGAAATATGGGCGCCAGGCATCCCGCACCATTAACTCGTCAATCACCGACAGTATCCCGTGTGCATTTCCATCACCGCCCATCTGGAGCAGTATTCTCCCCGGCGGCCTGAGACTTCTTTTTATCCCCTGCAAAACCGGCACATGATCCCTGACCCAGTGGAGAGCGGCATTGGAAAAGACCACATCGAACCGGTTTTCAAAGGTCAGCCGGGATGCATCCATATGGTCGAATGACAGATTTTTAAAATCCGCTTCGGGGAACGTTCGCCGGGCCAGGGAAATCATGGCTTCCGAGCTGTCGATGCCGACCACACAGCCATCCGGAACACGAGCAGCAAGAGCGGCGGTGACCTTGCCATCCCCGCAGCCGATGTCGAGCACCGATTCTGTAGCCTGGAGGCCGAGTTTCCCGATCAGCTCCAGCGCCCATTCATACTGGGCGGAAGAATGCCGGGAATATTCCTCCGAATCCCACGTGTATGCTTCCTTATGCATGATATGTACCTTGATGTTTTATATATGACGAAATGTTTCACTACGTTTTTTCGCAATAGATACCG
>JAJFUH010000099.1 GCA_021372535.1 bacterium | reverse complement strand
GTGGATAGGGACCGAACTGTCTCACGACGTTCTAAACCCAGCTCGCGTACCGCTTTAATTGGCGAACAGCCAAACCCTTGGGACCTTCTCCAGCCCCAGGATGCGATGAGCCGACATCGAGGTGCCAAACCTCCCCGTCGCTATGGACGCTTGGGGGAGATAAGCCTGTTATCCCCGGAGTACCTTTTATCCGTTGAGTTTCAGCGCTTCCACGCGCTACTGTCAGATCACTAAGCCCTGCTTTCGCATCTGCTCGAGTTGTCTCTCTCGCAGTCAAGCTCCCTTATGCCTTTACACTCTTCGTGCGATTACCGACCGCACTGAGGGAACCTTTGGGCGCCTCCGTTACATTTTTGGAGGCGACCGCCCCAGTCAAACTACCCACCAGACAATGTCCCAGTTCCTGATTCAAGGAACTTGGTTAGAATTTCAACATACCAAGGGTGGTATTCCACGGTTGACTCCATGAGAGCTAGCGCTCCCATTTCATAGTCTCCCACCTATTCTCTACATGACATGCCAAAACCCAATGTCAGGCTATAGTAAAGGTTCACGGGGTCTTTCCGTCCTACTGCGGGTATCCGGCATCTTCACCGGAACTACAATTTCGCTGAGAGCCTCGTTGAGACAGCGCCCAAGTCGTTACACCATTCGTGCAGGTCGGAATTTACCCGACGAGGAATTTCGCTACCTTAGGACCGTTATAGTTACGGCCGCCGTTTACTGGGGCTTCAATTCAGAGCTTTACCGGACGAATCCAGCTGACCCCTCCTTTTAACCTTCCAGCACCGGGCAGGTGTCAGTCCCTATACATCATCTTACGATTTAGCAGAGACCTGTGTTTTTAGTAAACAGTCGCCCAGGCCAATTCTCTGCGGCCCCATTCTGCTAACAGAGTAAATCTGCTCACATACTTTGGGGCGCTCCTTCTTCCGAAGTTACGGAGCAATTATGCCGAATTCCTTAACGAGGGTTCTCTCAGTCACCTGTGGATACTCTCCTCATCTACCTGTGTCGGTTTACGGTACGGACACCTGCAAAACTCGCTTAGAGGTTTTTCTTGGCAGCATGATTAGGGTCAGTTTATGGGATAACTCCCTCCTCATAACATCTCGGGGTTAAGGAATTCCGGATTTGCCTGGAACTCCCCCCTACCTGCTTGAACCGGCACATCCAATCGCCGGCTGACCTTTCACTTCTGCGTCACCCCATCGCTCAAACGTCTTACGGGTGGTACAGGAATATTTTGCCTGTTTGCCATCACCTACGCCTTTCGGCCTCGGCTTAGGGCCCGACTAACCCTGGGCGGATTAACCTTCCCCAGGAAACCTTAGATTTTCGGTGTGCAGGTTTTTCACCCGCATTCATCGCTACTCATGCCGGCATGATCACTTCTGGTTCGTCCAGCAAGCCTTACGGCTCACCTTCAATCTACAACAGAACGCTCCCCTACCAATCTTTCGATTCCACAGCTTCGGTGCCATGCTTAGTCCCGTTAATTATCGGCGCAGGGCCACTTGACCAGTGAGCAGTTACGCACTCTTTAAATGATGGCTGCTTCTAAGCCAACATCCTGGTTGTCTCTGCAATCCCACATCCTTTATCACTTAGCATGTCTTGGGGACCTTAGCTGATGATCTGGGGTATTTCCCTCTCGCCGACGGAGCTTATCCCCCGCCGACTGACTCCCGTGAAACAAGTGTACGGAATTCAGAGTTTGATTGGGGTTGGTAACCTGGTGAGGCCCCTAGCCCATTCAGTGCTTTACCTCCGTCACTCTCTAACACGAGGCTATACCTAAATATATTTCGGGGAGAACCAGCTATCTCCGAGTTTGATTGGCCTTTCACTCCTACCCTCAGTTCATCCAAGATGTTTTCAACCATCACTGGTTCGGACCTCCACGCGGGTTTAGCCGCGCTTCATCCTGACCAAGGGTAGATCACTCGGCTTCGGGTCTACGGCCTGCAACTAAATCGCCCTATTCAGACTCGCTTTCGCTACGGCTACGTGGCAGAACCACTTAACCTCGCTGCAAACCAGTAACTCACCGGCTCATTATACAAAAGGCACGCCATTAGCTCTTTTGGGACCGAAATCCCTAAGAAGCCTTTGACCGCTTGTAGGCACATGGTTTCAGGTACTATTTCACTCTCCTAGCAGGAGTACTTTTCACCTTTCCCTCACGGTACTAGTTCACTATCGGTCACGAAGAAGTATTTAGCCTTGCGAGGTGGTCCTCGCAGATTCCCACCGGATTTCACGTGTCCTGTGGTACTCGGGGTATCCCTAGGAGTCAACACCATTTCGCGTACGGGACCATCACCCTCTACGGTTTGACTTTCCAGACAATTCTGCTATGGTGCTGATTGATAACTCCACGTCGGGACCCCACAACCCCACAGCCCGAGGGCTGTGGTTTAGGCTTCTCCCATTTCGCTCGCCGCTACTTTGGGAATGACTATTGTTTTCTTTTCCTGAGGTTACTAAGATGGTTCAGTTCACCCCGTTCGCTCTGCCCGGTCTATGTATTCAACCGGGAGTGACACGGCATTACCCGTGCCGGGTTGCCCCATTCGGAAATCTCCGGATCGACAGTTGTTTGCACCTACCCGAAGCTTATCGCAGCTTACTACGTCCTTCATCGCCTCTTCGTGCCAAGGCATCCTCCATGCGCCCTTAGTAACTTGACCGAAAATCTCTTGCCATTAAGGCAGATAGATTACTAAGATCTACACAGACTACATCACCGTTATTCAATTGTCAAAGACCATTTTGTTGGTGGAGATAACCGGGATCGAACCGGTAACCTCCGCCTTGCAAGGGCGGCGCTCTCCCAGTTGAGCTATATCCCCACAGGCTCGTAAGCCTGCCCTGCGACTCAAAAAGACTCACAGGGTTGTTACTACTTACTCTTTCGGCACCATCCAGCGCCCTTATTGATTATGGTGGGCCTGGGTAGATTTGAACTACCGACCTCGCGCTTATCAGGCGCGCGCTCTAACCAACTGAGCTACAGGCCCAACCCCGTAAGGCCGGTCATCGGTTATTACACAAACATCAACCGTTTCAAACGCTGATCCAGTATATGGATGTGCCTCAAACTCTATAAACGTGCGCAGCAATTCTTATCGGCAAGTATCGACCTAGGACTGTACCTTACGGTATCTCCATAGAAAGGAGGTGATCCAGCCGCACCTTCCGGTACGGCTACCTTGTTACGACTTAGTGCCAATCACCGGTTTTACCTTAGGCGCCGTCATCCTTGCGGTTTGACTAACGACTTCGGGTACCCCCGGCTTTCATCACTTGACGGGCGGTGTGTACAAGACCCGGGAACGTATTCACCGCGGCATGCTGATCCGCGATTACTAGCGATTCCAGCTTCATGCAGTCGAGTTGCAGACTGCAATCCGAACTGAGACCGGTTTTTTGGGATTTGCTCCACCTCGCGGTCTTGCTCCCCTTTGTGCCGGCCATTGTAGCACGTTTGCAGCCCTGGACGTAAGGGCCATGAGGACTTGACGTCATCCCCACCTTCCTCCGGTTTATCACCGGCAGTCTCCGCAGAGTTCCCAGCATTACCTGATGGCAACTGTGGATAGGGGTTGCGCTCGTTACAGGACTTAACCCAACATCTCACGACACGAGCTGACGACAGCCATGCAGCACCTGATGTACCTGCTCCGAAGAGCGGAATGTATCTCTACACCCTTCAAGTACACGTCAAACCCAGGTAAGGTTCTTCGCGTTGCGTCGAATTGAGCAACATGCTCCACCGCTTGTGCGGGTCCCCGTCAATTCCTTTGAGTTTCAGCCTTGCGACCGTACTCCCCAGGCGGGATACTTAATGCGTTAGCTTCGGCACCGGAGGGGTCGATACCCCCGACACCTAGTATCCATCGTTTACAGTGTGGACTACCAGGGTATCTAATCCTGTTTGCTCCCCACACTTTCGCGCTTTAGCGTCAGTATCGGACCAGGAGGCCGCCTTCGCCACCGGTGTTCTTCCTGATATCTACGCATTTCACCGCTACACCAGGAATTCCGCCTCCCTCTTCCGTACTCAAGTCCAGCAGTTTCAAATGCAGATCCCCGGTTGAGCCGGGGGATTTCACATCTGACTTGCCGAACCGCCTAGACGCCCTTTACGCCCAGTAAATCCGAACAACGCTTGCTCCCTCCGTCTTACCCCGGCTGCTGGCACGGAGTTAGCCGGAGCTTCTTCTGTAGGTACCGTCCTTAACTCGGTGGTATTAACACCATGCTCTTTCGTCCCTACTGAAAGGGCTTTACGACCCGAAGGCCTTCATCACCCACGCGGCGTCGCTCCATCAGGGTTTCCCCCATTGTGGAAGCCTCTCGACTGCTGCCTCCCGTAGGAGTCTGGGCCGTATCTCAGTCCCAGTGTGGCCGGACACCCGCTAAGGCCGGCTACCCATCGAAGCCTTGGTGGGCCGTTACCTCACCAACTAGCTAATGGGACGCGGGACCATCTTTCAGTGACAGCTTGTAAACAGAGGCCGCCTTTCATCATCCACCCATGCGACTGAATGATCGTATTCGGTATTAGCACCTCGTTAGAAGTGTTGTCCCCAACTGAAAGGTAAGTTTCCCACGCGTTACTCACCCGTTTGCCACTTTACTCAGTTTCCGAAGAAACTTTTCTCGTTCGACTTGCATGCCTAATCCACGCCGCCAGCGTTCGTTCTGAGCCAGGATCAAACTCTCCATACGATATTTTTCATATGTGAATTCGACCTGTTGGTCTATTCAACTGTCAACTTAATTTGAGAGTTCTCACTCTCGTGAAACTTGCTGACGAGGAATCACTGCGCACGTTATGTAATTTTCAAAGATCAGTTTTTAAACTTTTGTTTCTTATTAACTTCTGAAAGTTTCCTTCGGACAGTTTCTTTTGCCCGACGGATTCATAAAATACAAAATCGAAAGTTAATAGTCAAGAAATTTTAAAAAATATTTTTAAAAAACTTTACGAGTCTCATTTTGTAATTCTTTTAACTTTTATGATATCTCGTTTTTTCGACAAGATTTATAAGATACATTTTCAATTATTCAAAGTCAAACTGTTTTTTAATATTTATTGAATATTTTTAAAAATAATCTCTTTTCATGATCCCGTGTGCTGAATATGATGCCCTGTCCCGTTCAATTCGTACACTGGGCACCCTGAAGCGTTTTACATTCATTCCCGGTACGTACCACACACTGATCTCCTAAACGGGGACGGCACTGAATCCCTTCACGTATCTTGCACGCATCACCCGTCCTGATACCGCAGGGAGCCCCATACCGGATTATCGATTCCCCGCACCGTGCTCCCAGGAGACCGTGCTTGTCGGTACCTTTCTGTTTGTCCTGCTCTGCGCTCAAATCCCCGACTGTCTGCATACTCGGGCTGAGCCATTTTTTCCGGCCGTAGTTTTGATTATCAAATAGTCCCATATCCGGAATCCTCCGTTATGCGGTGGTTGGTGTCTCTATTATATATATATAAACTCGTATCGGTTACAAAACGTTTCAAGATATAAATACAATGAAGTTCAAACTCGTTATGTTCACCGTACCCTCAAACCTTTTGATGGATATATGATGACGCCCGTCTTAACCGTGCTCCGACGGTATCCCGCCCGAGGAGGGTGAGAATCTCAAACAGGCCGGGACCGTATGTCAATCCGGTGACCGCCAGCCGGGCCGCATGTATCAGTCCGGCACCTTGCAGATTCAGACGTCCGGAAAGCTCCCGCATCGCCTCTTCGGTCGTTTCCGCCGTGAACACATCGAGCGATTCCAAGGAATCGGCAAGGGCATCGAGGAGTTCGGCCACACCCGGTGCGGAAAAATGCTTTTTCACACCCTTCTCCTCGTATGTCGCCGGATCCCTGAAAAAGAAGACTCCCTGCTCTGCGAAATCGTTCATGAGCCTGCACCGCTCCCGTAACAGCCGCACAACGGTCAGGAGGTAATCATGCCTGTCCGCGATATCATGCTCCGCAATAAATCCCCGCTCCACGAACTGCGGGCCGACAAACCCAAGAAGCTCCTCGTGCGACATCTCATGGAGATACTGGCCGTTGAGCCATTCGAGCTTCTGAATATCGAATACACCGCTTTTTTTCGCGAGACCTTCGATGGAAAAGGCATCGATAAGCTCATCGATTACCATCTTCTCACGGTCGTCGCCGGGATTCCAGCCGAGAAGGGCGATGAAATTCACCACAGCCACCGGAAGAAAGCCCATCCGCTGATATTCGATCACCGAAGCGGCGCCATGACGTTTCGAGAGCTTTTTCTTGTCGGCGCCGAGCACCTGGGGAATGTGAGCAAACCGGGGTATCGCTTTTCCGAGCGCGCGCATGAGCATGATCTGTTTCGGTGTGTTCGACAGGTGATCGTCGCCCCGCATGACAAGCGTGATCCCCATGTCGGCGTCATCGACCGCTACGCCGAGCAGGTAAACCGGGCTGCCGTCCGCCCGCGCAATGATGAAATCGCCGATTGTCCCGTTCTGAAACGCCATCGCCCCGTGCACGAGATCATCAAACGATGTTTCGCCCTCCGGTACGCGGAACCGGACAGTATATTCCCGTCCCTCGTCGAGATTGCGTGCGACAGTCTTTTCGTCGAGGTTGCGGCATTTCCCCGAGTAGTGGTAGTCGAGCTTCTCCCTGACCGCACGTTCGCGTTCGGTTTCGAGTTCCTCTTTCGTGCAGAAACACCGGTACGCCGAGCCGTTCGCAAGGAAGTCATCGACAGCCTTCCGGTACAGGTCGCCGCGCTGCGACTGGAAAACGAGGTCCTCATCCCAGGCGAGCCCGAGCCACCGGAGGCTCGCAAGAATGGATTCGAGCGCTTCCTTTGTGGATCGTCCGGCATCGGTGTCCTCGATGCGGAGGAGGAATTTCCCGCCCGTTTTCCGGGCATACAGCCAGTTGAACAGCGCGGAGCGCGCGCCGCCTATATGGAGATCGCCCGTCGGTGACGGGGCAAAACGGAGACGTTCAGATTGCTGCAATGTACAACATCCTTTCCGGGTTATTTTTCAATTGTAAAGCCATTCATTTCAAGGCTATTCATTTCAACATTCCCAAGTTATTCCTGCATTTCCTGTCATTCCAGTATTTTCCCGTCATTCCCTCGCCCTTATGTCATTCCCGAGAACGAAGTGAATCGGGAATCCACTCTATTGCGTCATTCCTTATCCCTTGCGTCATTCCCTCGCCCTTATGTCATTCCCGAGAACGAAGTTAATCGGGAATCCACTCTATTGCTTCATTCCTCATGCCTTGCGTCATTCCCAAGAAATCGGGAATCCACTCAAACCCATCATTCCTTGGCTACCATGTCATTCCCTCGCCCTTATGTCATTCCCGTGAAAACGGGAATCCACCCTTCATATCAATTGTCCGTACAAGTCCTTCCATTCGGGATTTTCTTCTTCAATGAGTTCAATTTTCCATTGCCTTTTCCACTTTTTCAGCTGTTTCTCCCTTTGAATCGCATCAACCATTTTATCGTATTGTTCATAATAAACCAGCAGGTGAACACCGTATTTCTTTGTGAAACCCTCGACAAGATCATTTTTGTGTTCATACACACGGCGGATCAGATCGTTTGTCACACCGATATACAGTGTACCGTTACATTTGCTTGCAAGAATGTAAACATAACAGTGTTTCATTGCCGTATGGATTCCCGTTTTCACGGGAATGACGGGACTGGGGTTTACACACATAGCACCAGTTAAAGAGCGCTGCCCATGCGCTGGCTATGTGGAGGTCTCCGGTGGGTGGGGGCTAAATAGAGACGTTCTCTATTAGTCATATTTAATATTTTCTTTATTAAGAATCATTGGTTTTAGAGATCCTTCTATATCATCAATAACTTCAGATAATTTTTTCAGAATAGTCTCAAACACTGAATCTAGATTATTTGAATAAATATTATCTTTGAAATTTACTGATGTGAAAAATACAGTAAGTATAAAACCAAATAAAAATAACATATTAAAGACTTCAAAAATATAAATTATTCTCCCTAAAACTGTAGTGTTACCCAATGTTATATCTTGACCACTAATCATTATAACAAAGCTTTGAAATATTGATTTAAAGTATGATGAATTAGGAGGTAAATCCTTAAACAATATATATTTATTATATATTCCATCAAATCGATTTAAAGAGTATATAGCTCCACCATAACCAAATAAAACAATTATAAATAATAATAAAAAAACGACAGAAAAATAAATTAATATATTTTCTCTAAGTGTTATTTTTTTTATTTTTTCTCTAAATATTTCTATCAACCTTTTAAGTGATTTAAGTAAATTTAAAATGTTAACAATATCTTTATAATTATAGTTCCTTATTATTATCCTATAATTATATATAGGTATGTTAAGAAGAAAATTAAATATTTTGATTATTATTATTTGTAATTTTTCAAGGGGTTCAAAAGGCTTATATACCCATATTAACACTGAACTTGTAATCTGAATTGTAATAATAATATTAAGAAATGCAATCAATACATTTAGAATCTTGCTTTTTTCAATAAATAAAACACTTTGAAAAAAGAAAAAAAATAAAACGAAAAAAAATATTATGGGAGGAGAACAACAAAACAAATAAGATTTAAAAATTTTTTTACAAAATGTTGAATTAAAAAATTTGAAAAGATATTCAAAAAAAATTATTAAAGGAAAAAACAGTAAAAGAATTAAATTCCAAATCAAATCAAATATTTTTTTATGTAATATATAATATATGCATATTATTACATAAATTACTACAAAAAAAATAACTAAAAATTTAGGAGGTAATATATTATTAGATTTAACATTGAAAATGATTAATACGATTTTTAACCATATATATAAAGAACAAATATTAGACAAAACAGTAAAAAAATTTTCTTTTAGATTTTTTATTATATTTATCATAATATGTAGATTATTCTATATAAATTATTTCGAATCAAACTACGAGATATCTATTCCTAAAAGTTAACAAGGTGTCAAATAAAGCTTCTGCGAAATAAACTACCCCTCAGTAAAGTTGCAAGTTATCTGATGAAGTCCCCTAACCTTCATTCCCTTTCCCCCAGATGGGGGCAAGGGAAGTTACTGCAACTCCGATAGTAACCTGCCCATGGTACGGGGGAAGGTGTCACGAAGTGACGGAAGGGGGCTTTCCCACCACGGCAAGCTGCGAGGAATTATTTCGATTGAAGACTAATAACAAAATTAAGAATAGATTATATTCTGTCTGTCTTTTGTATCTTCGCCCACTGATCCTTGAGCGTTACCGTCCGGTTGAATACCGGTTTCCCCGGTTTCGAGTCCTTCGTATCGGCGACGAAGTACCCGAGGCGTTCGAACTGGCACCGATATCCCGGCGCAGCATCCGCGAGGGAGGGTTCGAGCCTGCATCCGGTCAGAACCTCGAGCGAGGCCGGGTTCAGGTAGTCCTTGAAGTCGCCATCCCCGGCGAAGGGATTCTCCACGGTGAGGAGACGGTCATAGAGACGAACCTCGGCGGCGACAGCATGGGCTGCCGACACCCAGTGGAGCGTCGCCTTGACATTACGGCCGTCCGGGGCATACCCGCCGCGTGTCGCCGGATCGTACGTGCAGCGGAGCTCGACCACCTCGCCGGTCTTTTCGTCCTTCACCACGCCCACGCACCTGATGAAATACGCATAGCGGAGACGGACCTCGCGGCCCGGGGCGAGACGGAAGAATTTCTTTGGCGGCTCCTCCATGAAATCCTCGCGTTCGATGTAGAGGACACGCGAAAACGGGACATTCCGCATGCCCATGCCGGCGTCCTCGGGATTGTTGACCGCTTCGAGCTCTTCGTTCTGACCTTCGGGGTAATTTTCGATTACCACACGGAGCGGGCGGAGAACAGCCATCACGCGGGGGGCATTCCTGTTGAGGTCCTCGCGGATGCAGAACTCGAGGAGGGCCATATCCACCATGCTCTCTTTCTTCGCCACACCGATACGTTCGGCGAAATTCCGAATCGCTGTTGGAGTATACCCGCGCCGACGCAGACCGCAGATAGTCGGCATTCTCGGATCGTCCCAGCCGTCCACGAGCTCCTCCTCCACGAGCTGAAGGAGCTTGCGCTTGCTCATGACCGTATAGCTGAGGTTGAGACGGGCGAACTCGATCTGCTGCGGATGGAATATCTCGATCTCATCGATAAACCAGTCGTAGAGCGGGCGGTGATCCTCGAATTCGAGGGTACAGATCGAATGGGTGATGCCCTCTATGGAGTCGGACTGCCCGTGGGTGTAATCGTACATCGGATAGATGCACCAGGTATCGCCCGAGCGGTGGTGCGAAGCATGGAGAATGCGGTACATGACCGGATCGCGCATGTTCAGGTTCGGCGAGGCCATGTCGACCTTTGCCCTGAGGGTTTTCGAGCCGTCCGGAAACTCCCCGCTCCGCATGCGTTCGAAGAGCTCGAGATTCTCCTCGATGGTGCGGTTGCGCCAGGGGCTCTCTTTTCCGGGCTCGGTAAGGGTTCCGCGATATTCCCTTATCTGGTCGGCGGTGAGGTCGCAGACATATGCCTTACCCTTCTTTATCAGTTTGATCGCCCATTCGTAGAGTTGGCTGAAATAGTCCGAAGCATAGAAAAGACGGTCTTCCCAGTCGAATCCGAGCCAGCGGACATCCTCGATGATCGAATCGACATATTCCTGCTCCTCCTTGCAGGGATTGGTGTCATCGAACCGGAGGTTGCACTTCCCACGGTATTCACGGGCCAGACCGAAGTTGAGGCAGATCGACTTGGCATGACCGATATGAAGGTAACCGTTCGGCTCGGGCGGAAACCGTGTATGAACCCGGCTTTCGTTTTTACCCTTCTTCAGGTCATCGTTGATGATTTCACGGATAAAATTGGATGGCGCGGCTGTTCCCGCCGTTTCGGCAGTATCGGAACCCTTTCCGGGTTTCTCGCCAGTGTTGTTTTCTGTGTCCGGTCTTTCCATTGCTTTTTATACTCCACATGATATTGTATGTAAATATATCTGAATGTATCTGAATAAATTATGATTTTTCAGAAATCGTTTGTGTTTAATCAGTATAAATCACTCCGCCTGGTTACGGCTCATCATACTCCTGTTTTTCCATGCCTACAGCATCCCGTACATGCTCGTGTTCTCTTCTTTACGCTCAAACTGATATGTGTAATCGACTTCGAGGTCGAGCCCCCCCCATATACCCGCGGCGAGGTTATAAAGCACAACGAGAAGAAAGGCGATAAAAGCACCCAGCAGGCTATAGAATATGGTAAAAAGTATAGGAAATATGATGAGGGCGGAGAAACCGAAACCCGAAACATGGTTCGACATCGCCATATTCATAAGCGATGAAAAAAATATGATCATGAGCGCCCAGACAGTGCCCAGAACAAACCCGAGAACACCTGATACCGCCCCGGCAATTTTCATAGCGGACAGGATACCGATCCGTTTAAGTTTCCATTTCGCCTGCATGACAGACCCTCGTGTTAAAAGCTTGTATCTGCGATAAATATAATTATTAATATAGTATAGTCTTTAAGAATATTCAAGAGTATTAACCCGAATTTATCTGAAAATATATCTTCTATCTTCGTTACAGCTATCTATGGTCATAACCCTACTTTTTGTAAACATTCCACTTTAAAAATGGAATGTCGAAGCCATGGTGGGAGGCTTTTTTTTATTATTCTGAATTGGTTAATACATACAGGCGGGACCTTCGAGCGTTCGCCTACCAACCCCGCCTGATCGTGTAATATTCGTTCCCGCACGGGAACAGGAATACGCGATGGCCGGATTCACCATTCGAATACGGATTACGGACTACACGGAAACCGATGTTGTTGTTCGTGTTCGACGGGTTGTTCCTGTTGCGGTTTGCCGACCGGCAGTTCCTGGCGTTGTTGTTCCAGCTACCGCCACGTTTCACCCGGTTGGAGCCCTGTGCGCATCCCTCTGCTGCATTATACATCGTCACGGCCATGTTTGGCAAGCCTGCACCGCCAGCCATAACTATTAGCGCTATACAATCCTGCCCACAACGATTCTGTCCTTTGCTGAAGCGTTTCAGAATTCCAGAATCCTTTCTCCCACATTTCTTCATAGCGATGAAACTTTGTTCGGACACGTTTTTTGGTTCGCTTACTCAAACGTATGCCTTTCGGGAAAATTGCACACCCCAGGAATCCGATGCCTTTTTCAACACTGTTGATTGTTCCGCCATTTTTCAGGATCAACCCAAGCTCAGTTGCGAGAAAGTCACCGCATTTCCCGCGAAGCTCCAGAAGTTCATCTTTTTTGCCGAACATGAGCATATCATCCATATATCTGAGATAGCTTTTCATCCTGCATGATTCCTTGATCCAATGGTCAAAGATATCAAGATAAGCGTTTGCGAAATACTGGCTCGTTAAATTGCCGATCGGTAGACCCGCACCGGGTGCCGCATGATACGAATCAATAATCCGGCTGCAAAGACGGAGCAGCTTTTCATCCTTGAACCGGCTCGCGAGCATCTTCTTCAGCCTTTCATGGGGAATAGAATCAAAGCATTTGCGAATATCCATTTGAAAATAATACGGATGTCTTCTGCTGAAACATAGCGTGACAGAAAGCGCTTTATGCTGCCCTTTCCCCTTACGGCAGGCAAAACTGTGAGAAATCATGTGGCTATCAAGAAGCGGCCCGATTATGTTGATAAGCGCATGGTGGACGACACGCTCGGGGAAGTTCGCTGCGCAGATCAAGCGTGTTTTGGGATCGTGAACCATGAAGTAATGATAAGAACCAAGACATAGCGTATCGTTGATGATATCATTGCGAAGTGTGGCGATATTTGCATTCAGATCAAACCGAAAAGCTTTGACATCTTCTCTATCGGCTTTACCGAGTTGGGCTTTGTGGAATGCATCGAGGAGATTGTCGAAATCAATGACAGAATCGAAGAGATTACCTTTCCGTTTCATCGTCTTCCCGATCGCCGTCCGACAGTAGCTTTCCACACATGTCGAGAAACTCACCGCCGTACTTCTCGGTTTTCCCCGCACCAATGCCGGGGATATCCTGCAGGGAAGTCATGGTTTTCACACGGCGTTCGACCATTTCTGCTATCTGGGCGTTGGTGAATATGGAGTAAACCGGCACACCCTCGCGTTCAGCGATTTCCTTACGCAGGTCTCGCAGGCGGCTGAACACCTCAAAATCCTCCTCTGAGAGCTTCTCGCGGTAATCAATCTTCGGCGGTCTGTCGGGCGGTTTATGGGCGTTACCAGACTCGATGAATTCCACGATAAA
Source organism: bacterium (assembly GCA_021372535.1). Lineage (NCBI taxonomy): Bacteria > bacterium. The sequence goes on along the minus strand of JAJFUH010000099.1, from coordinate 13,362 downwards.
GAGAAGGTACGGCGACCCGTCCTTTACCGTCAGTTCGTGCCGAACGGAGAGAACCCGCCTTGACGTCAGAAAATTATTCAGCTCGATCAGCTCTTCATCCGGCGTTATTCCATAGGTAAAAACACGATAACGCAAATTCCCCTCCAAAAAAATAATTCGAACGCGCTCCGCGCGCTCTTGCGCCTCCTCCTCCTCGCTTCACAGCTCTGCTCCGCTTCTTCGCTGTTCGCTCGGCGTCGTCGGCTCCTGTTCCGTTCGAATGGTGAATCTACTTACGGCCTACGGACAACACGGAAACCGATGTAGAAGTTCGTGTACGACGGGTCGTCCCAGCGGCGGTCCGCCGACCGGCACGACCCGGCGTTGTCGCCCCAGCAACCGCCACGTCCCACCCGGTAGGAGCCCGAAGTTGGCCCCGTAGGATTCGTCTGGTTATCAGACGTATATGCCCCATACCAGTCATTGCACCATTCCCATATATTACCATGCATGTCGTATAGACCAAAGGCGTTCTTTTCTTTTTCTCCAACAGTATGCGATTTGTTATTTGTCTGCCCCCAATTATACCAATACCAGCCCGCACGTTCAAGATCCGTCGATGTTTGGCCATCACTGCTTATAGTATTCCCCGTATAGAAGTTCGTCTCCGTCCCCGCTCTGCATGCATATTCCCATTCCGCTTCAGTTGGCAGACGGAATCCGCTCTTGCTGAAATCGCAGTCCCAGTTCCCGCTCTCGGTATAACACTTTCCATATCCCATCTGCTCGCTCAGCCTGTTGCAGAACTTCACCGCATCGTACCAACTTACATAATACACCGGGTAATTATCACCCACACCATAACTCGTAGATGGAATCGTTCCCATCACAGACTGATACTGTCCCTGCGTAACTTCATAGATACTCATCTCAAACGAGGAAACGGTTACTGAGTGAACAGGCTTTTCATAGGAATATTTGCCATAATTCTCGACATCCCCCATGCGAAAAGTACCACCGGGAATCGAAACAAAAGTGATGTTTTTGTAGGTTGTGGTTTCGCCTGATTTGGTGGCTGAAACGGGAATGAAATAGACAGGGGTGGTTTGTGTTTTGCCACCATATTCAACAACAATCTGATATTCTATTCCGGTGGTTGATACTATATTCCCGGGTATAGTTGCATTGTATATATAATTTGAAACCTTTGAAATAATAAGTGAGTAATAATTTGCTTGCATTTTTGGCACAATAGAGTTAACATATAAAATATACAGTGTGTTAACTCCAAATAAAGGATAAATCAACGATGATCGGCAAGCAAAAGTTACAACTTTCTTTATTAGACAGTGCCTTCAGCGCCCGAACAAAACGAAGCCGGACTGATAAACTGCTTCACGATATTGATAATTATGTCAACTGGGATAGCCTTGAATCCATTTGCACGGGAATGTATCAGGACACAAATCGCGGAAGGCCGAGTCTTCCGATCGTATTTGGATTGAAATGCCTTATACTTCAGTATTTGTATGATCTGAGCGATCCGGCGCTTGAGGACGCCCTGATCGACCGCCTGAGTTTTCAGCGTTTTCTGGGCATCAGTTTTGATAAGGAGATACCGGATTTTACGACGATATGGCGTTTTCGAGAACGTCTTATCAAGGCTGATCTTCTGAATAAAATATTCAAAAACGTTCTGAAACAGCTTGATAAAAGGAACGTTATTCTTCGCAAGGGGACACTGGTTGATGCGACGCTTGTTCAAGCCGCTCGCAAGAAGAATAAAAATGACCAGGATAATGATGAATCCGGGCGATCTTCTCAACAAGATCATGATGCAACCGGCACACAAAAAGGTGGCAGGCAGTACTACGGTTATAAAGGGCATATCGCTGCCGACGAGGGCTCGAATATTATTCGTCGGATGCGTTTCACCACAGCCAGTGTCCATGATTCGCGGGAACTGGACAATCTGATATGTGGGGATGAGCGATCTGTCTTTGCTGACAAGGCATATGCAGATGATCGCATAAAGCGAAGCATGAGAGAGCACGGTGTTTTCTATGGTATTCTGGACAAGGGGAGACGGGGCCGTCCAAAGCTCTCCGGAAAGCAAAAGAAAGCAAACAAATGCAAGAGCCGTATTCGCAACGCGGTAGAACGACCATTCGCTCACTTTAAAAATCTTATGGGATACCGGGCTGTTCGGTATGTTAATCTTAAACGAAACGAGCTTCACTTCATGTTCCTCTGTTTGATACACAATATTCGGCGAGGTCTTGCCCTCACTGTGTATACAACGTAAATGGCAACGCCCCAAATAGGCTTGATAAGCCTTGAGAGTTTATATCTATCACCTAAAAAGGAGATTTTCTGTTATAGTGACAGTTATTTGCGATTCTTTTTTTAGTAATTCCTAAAAATTATTACCGGGAATTACCACTATTACTGAGTTCAGATTATTTCAAAGGTTTCGATTTATTAAAAAATGATTTTTCCGCAACTCATGTTTTTTTCCGTAAATGAATATTATAATTTCAGAAACATACTATTATTCTTATCTCATTTCAAGAAAAATCCAAAAAACCTTGATTTTCAGCCTGGCAATCAATTTTTTTTTCACCATACAGGAAAAACCACAATCCGGCACTATTATCGTACCTCCTGTTTGACTATTAGTCAATCCCCTTCGAACAGGTGGATAGTGGTGTCCGGGCTTTGCTCGTTTTTTTTTCTCCTGATTCTGGAACACAACAAAAAGAAGGAAAAGCTTCACCCTGTACTCCGGCGGATTGAACTATCATGAATATGGGATTGAATGGAAAAAAGTTCATTTCCCCGCTGAATACTTTTATATTTCTTTCAAATTCACCTATCGTTTTTACGAATCATTCCTATCACTTCGAGGTCATGATGAAAATTCACTCTTTCCTCCTTTTCGTTGCACTCGCCGCGCTGCTCTCACCGGGTTGCGGGCGGGAAAATTACCTGACGTACAACGGCAGATCGGATTACCGCATCGTGATTTCCGACAAAGCCTCGCCGTCCACCGTCCACGGGGCGAATGAGCTCCAGTCGTTCCTCCGGCAGATGACCGGAGCCGATATCCCCATCGTGGGGGAAGCCATCCCGATGACCGACCATGAAATCATCATCGGCGACAACAGCCACCTCAGGCAGCTGAACGAACAGATCGACTTTGCCGGTCTCGGCGATGAGGGCTATGTGCTGAAAAATCACGGGAAGCATCTCATCATCGCGGGCGGCGCCCTGCGCGGAAACATGTACGGCGTGTACGGACTCCTCGAGGATCATCTCGGGTGCCGCTGGTTCACTCCGGAGGTCAGCCGCATACCGCAGTACAAAAAGCTCGGGATTCCCGTCCTCGATGAGCGGGTCGTCCCGGCGCTCGAATACCGCGAGCCGTACATCTGGGATGCCAAGGACGGCGACTGGGCGGCGCGTAACCGGATCAACCGCAACACGTTCGAGGGGGGTCTCGCGGAACGTCACGGCGGCCAGATCGAATGGGTGCCGGGCTTTTTCGTCCACACCTTTGAACGGCTCGTGCCGAAAGCGAAGTATTACGATACCCACCCCGAATACTTCTCACTCGTCGCCGGCAAACGGATGAAAGAATACAGCCAGCTGTGCTGCACGAACGAGGATGTCTTCGCCATAGTCACCGAGGGTGTGCTCAGGGCATTCCGTGAAAATCCGCAGGCGAAAATCCTCGCGCTCGATCAGAACGACTGCTACAACTACTGCGAATGCAAAAAATGCCAGGCCCTCACCGAGCGTGAGGGCTCGCAGATGGCGCCCGTGCTCGACCTGGTGAACCGTGTCGCCGACGAGGTCAAAAAGGAGTTCCCCGACAGGGCAATCGTCACCCTCGCCTACCAGTGGACCCGTCACGCGCCGAAAACGATCCGTCCCCGCGACAATGTCATCATACGGCTGTGCAGCATCGAGTGCTGTTTCACCCATCCGTTCGATCGGTGCGACAGCGAGAACAATAAGCTGTTCACCCGGGACCTCGAGGACTGGTCGAAAATCTCGAACCGCCTGTGGGTGTGGAATTATACGACCGACTTCTCCCACTATCTCCTCCCCTTCCCGAACCTCCGGGTGCGCAAGAAGAACCTCAACCTGTTCGTGAACAACCACGTCACCGGCATGTTCCAGCAGGATACGCCCAATATCCCGCACGGCGAACTTTCGGAGCTCGGCGCCTATCTCCATGCGAAACTGCTGTGGAACCCGCAGTATGACGACAATCTGGCCATCAACGAGTTTCTGGAGGCGTATTACGGTCCCGCCGCGCCACAGATACGGGTCTACATAGACTTCATTCACGACAAGGCCGAAAAGGAAAACATCCACATGGGGTGCTATGAACCGCCGGAAACCGCGCTTCTCTCGGGCAACTTCTTCGCGTTCGCCGATTCGATCTGGAATGAGGCGGAAAAAGCGGTAAGCGGCAGCCCCGAATACCTCGAACGTGTGCAGGCATCACGGCTCAGTCCCGAATATGCATGGGTTGCGCGGGACATCAACGACAAGGCGTATGTGGTCGACCAGACGAACCTTACGGTCGGAATCAACGCGGATTACATGAAAAAACTCGACGATTTCTGCGCCAAAGCGGAAAAATTCGGGGTAAAGTATCTCAACGAAAGCGGCCTGACAACCGCGCAGTTCAAACAGCGCATCGCCGATAACATCAAAACACAGCGCCTATCATATCTCGAACCCGTCAAAACGGGCGCTCTTGTTCCGGGCGCGGCATGGAAATATTATGAATCGGGATGGGATACGACTCCCATGTTCGGCAGGGTCAGGCCGAAGAAAACAGGCGTTTCCGAACAGTTTCTCCTTCCGGAGACCGGCCCGACCGAGATTTTCGGCATGGTCTACGAGGGATATATCGAGATTCCGAAGGACGGCGTCTATTCATTCTACACGTTTTCCGATGATGGAACTGTGCTGTACATAGACGGGAACGTAATCGTGGACAACGGGGGACGTCACGCGATGCAGGAGAAGATAGGATTTGCGGCGCTCAGAAAGGGCATGCACAGCGTGAAACTAACCTATTTCAACGGCGCGGGCGGGCTCGGTCTCGATGTGTTCTGCAAAGGCCCGGATATGGACAAACAGCGTATTCCCGCCCCGATGATCCGGCATAAAAAATGATACATACTGTCAGGAGTGTATAATCCGACCTGATTATAAAGGGAATCTCTAAAAAATATAAAAAATGACTTCTGTTTACCTGAAATAGCCGTTTACATATAAAGTAAAGGCTTTGCAGGTAAATACTCCCGCCGACTTTATCGGCGACCCCTTGTCGAAGGGGGTATAATCCATTGAGACGCAATCAGTTAGGCTCCCCATTAATAAGGGGGATGTCCGAAGGACAGGGGGATCAGGAGCGCCACAATATACACTATAGTACCGGAATGGTTTCATCCTCCGTATATTTTTAGAGGTTGCCTAAATATAGTAGAACACGGATTTACGTGGATTTGGTTAAATAACCCCAATGATGTAACCGGCAATGGCATTAAAACATCAAAATTATCTGAGAGAAAAACGCCCCGGCAGAAATGTCCGCGCCCACTGTTTCGCCCATGGAGTATCTGAAATTCCATCAGGTCAGAACTGTGCAGTCATCCGGGCATCGAACCGCATTGACAGGGCATCGCCGCCGCCGATGAGACGGTTTTTATACTCGGTCACAACACGGAGGCGGAACACGAACACCGATGCCGGATAGCAGTCGATCGCGAAGGTATTGCCGTAACCGTTGGAATGGTTGGCAAACATATACGAGTCGTCCCGGAGAACCGTCAGTGAGATGTCGTCGCGCAGTTCGATGTTCGTCGAGCCCGAGCTCTTTTTGCGGTGACGGTATGTAAATCCCAACAGGGGAGTGAACGTCCTGATTCGATCTATAATCGCGCCGGTCAACCGCTCCTCGCGCTGGTACGAGAGGTTCACTTTCGTCTGGAATCGTTCGCTCCACCGGTTGTCTACCCATACAAGCCCGTTGTCCCGGACAGTGGATGAAACACCCGCCTTCCTCTCGTTGTCCCGGACATATTGGAGCGTGACGAGCGAGAACATGGTGGGACGGTATTCCATCTTCTGGTTGATCCGCGTGATTTCGGTCTTCAGGGCGCTGTCGAGCTCTCGGGAGATGATGTCGTATGTGTCCAGCCCGGCATAGAAGAACAGCGACGCCACGGGACGCCACTCGCCCCTGATCTGATGGAGCCGGAAACGTTCGTCCGAGACGAGGTCCTCGCCGTCGGCTGTCCGCCAGAACCGATCGAGACTGCCGAAATGCGTTTCGCTGTTCTGGAGACGACCCCGCCATGAGGGCTGGTAGTTGAACTCGAATGAGAACGGGCTCATCATGGCTGCCCAGCGTCCGGGAAACACTCTCAGACTCGACTGGAGGCTCCGGTAGAGAGTCACATCACGCGGGGATGATCCCGGCAGCGGGTAGCGCTCCTCGATCTCCCCCTGAGACCGCATGTTCAGGTTCAGCCCCTGCAGACGGTCGACGGTAGCGTCGAGATACACTTTCTCTTTCCGGTTCACCGGCTCGCCGCCATCCGCCCATGACATCCTTCCCCGGTAATAGGTGCTTATCTGCACGAGGTTCATCGGTGAAACGTCAACCCGCGCATACCGGTTATCGTAGGTCCGCGCGCTCCCGTTCTCAGCCGTGATTTCCGGATTGTCCGCCTGTTCATCACGGCTCCTGCGCCACACACCGTATAAACGTACTGACCTGAGCGACAATCGTCGGACAAGGTCACCCGGAAGCTCATATTCGATATCGCCCTTCACCGTATTCTTACGGGAATCGAGCAGGACATCATCGAGCTCGCGGCGGCGGGCCGACAGTGAAATCACGGGATAAGAGGGAACACTCACCAGCACCTTGCCCCCCATATTATCTTCCACACCTCGTCCGGAGGTCGTCCGTTTCCGGCTCCACTGCGCCGACACATCGACATGGTCCATGGGATACACCGTGGCCCCGAACGCGGTACGGTCACCCAGACGTCCAAGCTGGAATTCCGGCTCGTAAAGCGGTGTATACCCTTCGTCGTACGACTCCTCTTCGGCGTAGAACCGGAGTCTTTGCGAGCTGACATCGCCCCGCATGTTAAAGGCGTTCCCCTCTCGTGAACCGCCGGTCGTGCGTGCCGCCTCCGGAGTGAGTTTGAAATCGAGACCGCCCGCGCGCCACCGGTATTCACCGAACCAGTCGAGTCCGCTGTAATTGTCCATATAACCTCGGTGACGTTCGCCATCGAAAGAAAAGTACGCCACATCCATCCGGAGATTGTCCGACGGCCCGAAACCCGCGGCGGCGTAGTTGAACTTCTCAGTCGAGTCACGGTAGTATCCGTACCGCACCTCTATTTCGCTGTCTTCGGCGACTATGCCTTCCTTGATGATAAGGAGTGTTCCGCTCGTGTAATCGAGCACATAATCCTCGCCCGGCGTAAGCACCTCGCCGTCCACGGTGCAGGTTTCCGAGCCCCGGACGAGGTTGGTACGGCTCAGGCTGAAGGTCGTTATCTCGCTTTCGAAACGGAATACCAGCGTATAGCTCGAAACGGGCTCGACAGGATCGTAAACCGCCGATGGGAAAGGTCTTGGGGCCGGAAAAGCGAGTATACCCGTGGTGTAATCGATAAACTCCGGATCGACACGGCCGTCGCCGTTCCCGTCCAGTCCGTACCCGGCGAGGGAAATATGCGATCCGACGGCATCGAACAGCTCGACGGTGAAGCTTTCGGGGATGATCGACATACCTCCCGTGAAGTAGCGGTTTTCCAGAATTCTGACGGTGTTACCGGGTCCGGTCAGAAGACGCTCGAACGGAATGCCCTGCGATGTCCCCGTAACTATCGCCGTCGCACCGCCGCTCAACGGGGCAAGAAACTCGATAACGCCGCGTGCGCAGTCGAGCCGGTAGTCGAGAAGGGGGCGGTAACGGTCAAAGTCACCGATGACTCCGCCCAGCGACAGTCCCGCGAGGGTGTTCGGGGTGTTCGTACCGGGATCGTTGTCGTCGACATAGACCGTCACAGAGCCCTCGTCGATGATACCGTCCGTACCGCCGCCGACACGGAAGTACCGGTTGTGGATGTAGTCCACATCGCGGATGGTAATGCCGGAAGCGGTGTAATTTCCGGTAAAAAAATCGGTCTCGAAACCGGTCGTTTTCTCGCCGCTCACTCCACGGGCGGATATGAGGCTGCGCTTGAACCGCTCGGTCTTGGCGCCTGTTTCTACGCGGGTAGAAACACCGAAAACATCGATCGAGGGCACCAGCTTGCTCAAGCCCTGCTCGTAGCGCACATCACCCCAGTTCAGCTCCTGCACGGCGTCGTCCCTGTTTCCCCGGTAACGGACACCGTAGAGCGTGCGGCTGAAGTCGGTGTCGTTGTAGAAACCGTTGATTGTCCGGTCGCCCGGAAGAGAAACCTGCCCCTTGAGGTCGCCCCTGTGTGCGCTTTCTCCCGTCACATCGGTGATACCGGCATCGAGGTCGCGGTCGTAGATTCGCAGGCGCCGGTAGGTGAATCGGCTTCCGCCCATGCCAAGCCGCAGGTTATCACCGAGCTGGACGAAGCTCCCCCGCTCACGGTCGAGCGAGAGGTACGGCGTTCTCCGCTCCTTCGTAACCGCGGCGCCGGCCAGAGGGTACACGTACCACCGGTTATCGAGGGGCCTGAAATAGTCGATCGACTTGTCGTTAACGAGAAACGTTCTGTCACCATACACTGCTGCTGCCTCGTAGGAATCCGCCGACAGCCCGTGCGAGCGGTCGACATGCCGCCAGGTCTTCCTGGTCTCGTCGAACACGGCGACCCCGCTGTCGGTGACGAACCATCGCTGGTCACCAGAGAAAGCAAACGCCCGTACCGACCGGCTTGGCAGGTTCGACTCTTCCAGGTATGGACGCCAGAGGTCGTTGGCAGGATCGTAAATCAGGACTCCATCGGAGGTTGCGAGCCACAACCGGTCGCCGTCTACCGCAAAATCGCGTATCATATCGTAGCAGAGCGCCGGATTGTCAGTGTATGACTGTATGGATCGGAGGCTCTTGTTGAACCTGCTCAAGCCCCCGTCGGTGAAAAGCCAGAGAAATTCCGCCGTCTGATGGATGAACCTGACCGCGTCCGCAGCGAGCCCTTCCCGGATGCCGAAGTAGCGCCATTGCTCGAATCGGGTGTCATACTCTGCGATTCCCTTGCCCGTCGCGAGGTAAACGATATCCCCATCCACCGCGATGTCGTAGACTGTCGAGTCCGGCAGGCCCCTCTCCATATCGAAACGCTCCCACTCCTCAATGAGACGGTCGAACCTCGCAGCTCCATGGTCGGTACCGATCCAGACATAATCCCCCTGACGGGCGATTGACAGGATATTACCGCCCGGAAGCCCGTTCTCGGCGGTGAACGCCATCCACCGGTTCAGCTTGATATCTCCGTAAGCGAGCCCCTTTTCTGTCGCTGCCCAGAGGTAGTCGCCATCCCACATGAGAATCGAGACATCACCGGAAGGCATGCCGCTGTGGATACCGTACACCGTCCATGTGTCCTCGTCGGCATGGTACTGGTACAGGCCGCTTGGTGTTCCGATCCAGAGCTTGTCCTCGACGACGAGAACGGGGAACTTCCGTTTGAGCCAGACCGGACGTTCGAGGGCTCCGGCAATCTCGGTGAAGGTAAGGGAAAAAAAGAGGAATATACTGTAACAGAGGAGGATGCGCCGCACCTGGCGGGACGCAGACGGCGTACCGGGTAATGGAGAACGGGGGGACACGTTCCGCCTATGCTTTCCGGAGCGAGGAATACATGTTGTTTCCCTTCGTCGAGAGGCTGGAGAAATTCGTGGGACGAGCCATCAACAGGATTCTTGACGCTGCATGTTTTACACGGTCTCCTGTACCACGGACAGACTGGCCGCATCGATGACTCCCAGCCCGATATCGGCGGCTGCCGCAAGGTGCCGGACGGCCTGTGCTCCGACCGACCGGTTGTTCCATGGCGCTATCGTCATGGCATAAACATCTACCGCGAGTGGATTCACCCCGGCAATGACGGTGTTGAGCTCCTGCACCTTGCCGGGACCCGTTGGACCGCCGGTAACGAGCGCGCGGGTCGCATCCAGCAGGGTCAATTGCGGCCGGATGACCGTTGCGAGTTCGGCAATGGCCGTATCGAGGTCGGTCTCCGTATGAAAGTGCGTCCTGTCCCAGATCAGCCCCATCAGGTTCTTGAGACCGAAACTCACCTGTGTGGCTGTGTGGGATTTGGCGCACGGCATGTTGATGAGGACATCGCTCCGCTCGATGAGCTTTGCGATCCCGACTTTCGAGAGGGCTTTACCGCCGGGGACTGCGGTTTCGGTGAAGAGAACCTCGCGGTCGAGTGCGATTATCCTGGCGCCGTCGAGGCCGTCGACTGCCTCACGAATCCCCGTCCTGTCGAAACAGCGGGTACTGTCCTGCATGGTGTGATCGGCGACGATCACACGGCTCGCGCCCGCATTGAGAGCGAGCATGGCAACAGCTCTGACCACTGCGGGACTCGTGGTGCTGCCGAATCTTTCGGGATTGGGGAACGAGACGTTCGGTTTGAGGAGCACCGTTGCGCCGGTACCGATAAAACGCCCGGCTCCTCCGAGCAGGTCGAACGCACGCGCCACTGCCTTGGCCGGTTCGCCCCTGACGACAGCGACATCGGGGATGTCAGCGCCGGCGGTTGCCTGCGAGCGGGCACGATCCGGAAACGAGGCTGTCCATCCGGCGGCGAGACAGGCGGCCGCATGCCTCGTCATAAACGTCCGCCGCGAGATATGGTTTTTCAATGCGCCGTCTTCCATTTCTTTTACGGAATCCTCTTGTCGATGTTGACCGCAAAGGTCTTCAGAACATCGAGCGCCTCATCGAGTCCCGATGTGATTGTGAGGGATACGAGATACTTCGATTTTCTGAACAGGATTTTCTGTGACAGGGGAAACCGCTCAAGCTTCCCTTCGTCCCCGGTTGCGAGGTTGATGGGATTGACAAGCTGGAGGATAAGTTCCTCCATGAGCGCCTGCACATTTTCCTGCGATCCCTGATCAAAAATCCGCGCCTCGACCGTAGTCGACCTGCCCAGCACCGTGCCCTCATACCGCTGCATGGCCGCTTCGACGAACCCGTGGCGGTTATACAAAGGCTCCTCGCCGTCGATGTGGGTATTGAGCTCGCTGCTGCTGCTCGCGGTCCACGAGCCGCCGGAACGTCCCCATCCGCTGATCTCATCGTCCCGGGTCAGGATGTCTTCCGGCGCGGTCGGCGACGAATTGGTAGAGGAATCTTTGGAACAGCCCGTCAGAATGATCGCGAGCCCGCACAGAACAGTAACAATCACCTTTCCGAAGTCGGTCATCACATTATGCTCCATGGTTATTTGACGAAGTGCATGCGAATGGCGGCACGCTCGCCGCCTATATCGAGGACTGCCAGGTATACCCCGCTCGATACCGTCTGTCCCCTGCTCGTCCTGCTGTCCCACGACACACGGTAATACCCGCTGCTCTGGTGCTCGTCGACGAGACGTCTGACCAGTGTTCCCTGTATTGTGAACACTTCGAGCCGCACACGGCAGGGCTGAAAGAGCCGGTAGGAGATCGCGGTCTGTCCGTTGAATGGATTCGGGTAGTTCTGGAAGAGCCGGACTGCGCGGGGAATGACCGGACCGGGCGGTTCCTCGGCAACATCGACGGTGGGTTCATCGACTGTGATGCGATCGATGCCCGCCGGATCGTTTACCCCGAGCGAATAGGGCGTTCCGGCCGCAGTCGTTATATGGTCGGCATGACCGGTCTTCCATCCGTAATCGCTGAGTATCTGCAAGCATACGTAATCGTGGGCCACAGGGTCCCTGCTCATGACGAGGGTGCGCGGTTCTATCTGGGGAGCCCCGCCGGGACCGCCGGAGATGATACCCCACAGCGCATCGCAGATGCAGACGACCTGTTTACTCCTGATCGGCGCAAGACTGTTAAGCGCCGGGATAAACGGATTGCATCTTCCCCCGTGAAGGGAACCCGGATTGTTACAGGTGCCGAAATGGTTCTTGAGGCTGAACGTCGCACCCGCGGTCCCGTGGTCTTTCAGGACGCTCAGATTGATAAGGTAGTCGCTCTGGTCTGTCAGGATGGAGCTCAGCCGCTGGGACGAACCGGCGACGGTATAGGTCGTCGGCGAATATCCCACACCCGACTGGTCAGTGCCGAAGCATTTCACACCGGTCGTTCCGGTATTGATCGAATAGCCCGCACGGCGGAGTTCGCCGTTCGTGCGGTCCCATATGATGATGTTCTCCGGGGGGAACGGTTTCCCGTCAACTGTCATGCTTGTCAGGCCGTTGGCGATACAGTACGCCGTCGCGGGATGGCTGGAAAGGAGACTGTTGATGCAGTTCACCTTGATGGAGATAACGGATGTCCCGGTGAGTCCGGGGAAGAGGCTCAGCCATGCCTTTCCGGTGTTTGCGATACCGGTCAGCGTGCGAATACCGGCGTCCATCATGATCTGCAGGGATGCCTGGTCGATTTCGGCGTTGTTGATGACACTGGATTTCCTGACGACAACGACCGGCACTGTATCCGAAAGACTTCCGGCGCCCGAGGACTGCGGCCTTATGACCGAAGAGCAGGCAAACACTCCGGAAACTCCCGCACCGGTCCTTCGCAGGAATGTTCTTCTCGATAATCCGTTTCCTTCAGATTCCATTGCATATCCACAAAGTCTGGTTACCTGTTGCGGGAAGTGGCGCCCACAATTTCCGGCTGTTTTTTGCAGACGTCATACTCCCGGTTTCTTTCTCTGGAGGTATAAATTCATTCCCCGGACATATGACGCCATTTTCATGAAGTATACGACTAAATCGCCCGCTTTGTCAACGGTCGCGGTTTCAAGTTCCTGGCGGGAAACGGGGAAATCAATGTGAGGTGTTATTTTTCAAATAAAAAAATTTTTCTCAGTATATCCGTTTTTCCGTGGATAAACTGTTTATGAATATATTCATCCGGTTATACAGTTTGAAAAGCATAGAAAACTTTTTTGAATCAGAATTGATAATTTCCTCTGATAGTATGTGATCCCCCTTGCCTGCGGCATCCCCCCTTTTTAAGGGGAGAGAGGCTGTGGGGCACTATGTCAAGTCCTAAAAAATGTTTACAGTAGTTGTAGTTTCTTTTTTGTTACTTTTTTCTTTGTTGAAAGTGTTGAAATGTTGATAACATAAATTGTATTCACGGTATTTTCACAAATAATTGTTCCAGCGCTTTTTGTAT
>JAJFUH010000098.1 GCA_021372535.1 bacterium | reverse complement strand
TTGCTCCGGCGATTAAACAGTGAAATATATTTCGGAAATTGAGCCCTATAAAGGTGATTCGATACAATCTGTGTAACTGCGCACCAAGCCGTCATTCCCGCGAAAGCGGGAATCCATGTTTTTTTTACTTCCGGTATCATTTTTTATTCGCCGGAGCAATAAAAAGGGGAGTCTTTTTAAACTACAGCCTCCTGACCCTCGTTCCCTTGCGCTTCGCGGCTCTTCGCTTCGCTTCGTGTCCTCCGAAGGGGGCAAGGGAAGTCGTTGCACCACGGTTAATTCCTGCCCCTCCGGTGGAAGGATGTCCGCAGGACAGGAAGGGGGCTTATTCTAATAATCCGGACTTGTGCAAATACCTCAGATAAATCCGAATTATTGCTTCGGCGATTAAACAGTGATATCGGATGACGTCATGCCGAACTTGTTTCGGCATCTATTCCTGCTATTGGTATCATTATTTATCCGCCGGAGCAATAATGAGTTTCAAATAATTCATGTATTGTAGAATGTCGTCATTCCCAAGAACGAAGTGAATTGGAAATCCAGTATTACAACCACAATGTCATGAGCATGATATAATGAATTCCCGCTCCCGGTTAAAGATTCGATAGTGACGTCTTTCAAGGGAATGACACACCCAACCCGGATCATTCATGAAAATATTTACCACGAAGACACGAAGACACTAATTTATATAACATATTATTTGTACTATTCTTAGCAATTATTAAACATTTGCACCCAAAAAGATCTTTATAAAGAATAAAATCCGCGAAAATCCGCGTTCTATTAACCCGAATATATCTGAAAATGCATCTGCAGTTCCCGGCGCTGAAGCCCCGGCCTTGTGCCGGATATCCTTGTAACGGCGTCATTCCCGAATCTTTAATCGGGAATCCATATCAACTGCATACATTTTTCATCCTTCGTTGTGACTAACTATAGTCATGGAGGTTATTCGTGAAAATATTTCACCATACTCTCCGCGATGCGCTGCGTAGCAGCAGGAAGGCACAAAAAGTCATAACGGATTTAGAACTGTCCGGTAAAAAAAATTGATTATCCTGTGTTTATAGCAAAATATGACAATTACCACCTTTATCAAAGGAACTCACCCCGCGCATAACATTTTGATAATACAGATATTGGTGGCGCTTCCCCTCTCTTTGAAAGAGAGGGGAGTGAGGGGTGAGTTCGGGTGGAGAAAAGGGGTAATAATCACATCCAAAACACTCCACATACTTATAAATTGCCTATTTACATGATATTTCCAGCTTTTAATTCTATTTTATTGCTCCGGCGGTTAAAGAGTGACATCGGATTGTGTCATGCCGAATTTGTTTCAGCATCTTTTCCAGATATTAATATCATTATTTATTCGCCGGAGTAATAACCACTATTGATAACGGATTGTTTTATACATGACGAAATAATTGTTCGTGTTTTTTCTATTGTAGGGGCAACCCCCCGTGGTTGCCCACTGTAGAAAAAATCCGGAATAATTGTATGTTCATTTACAATTTTCCCGTTTTTTATTATACTGTAAAAGTCTTGTGATAAAGTCTGTAAGTGTGGAAATAAGCTGTCAAGGGTCGGCGCGAAGTTCCAATCCCCGATTAATAATTCGGGGACATGCTTACATGCCCTTGACAGCAACAGAACAACACATTTCGTCATAGGGCTCGTGAAAATATACTTTTTAACAGCCCTCGTAATCAGGTCTTGAAACTCAGTATCGGTCTTCGACGGTGAAACCCATCGCTCTTTCGGGCGTTATAAATCATCATTCCTGCTTTACTATTCTTATAACTGACAGATAACATATATTCGGAAAGGTTTGTACATTATGATCTACCGGGAACTAGGCCGCACCGGTTACCGTGTGTCGCAGCTTGGATTTGGCGCCATGCGGTTACCCATGGTTGGAGAGGGCGAAAACGCACCGGTCAACCGTGACCTTGCCATACCGATGATACACCGGGCATTCGAAGCGGGGGTCAATTACATCGACACGGCTCGCGGTTACTGCAACACCGACAGCCAGCGGGTAGTGGGGGAGGCGGTTGAAAGCTGGCACGACAGGGACAGCATTGTCATCTCGACGAAAAATCCCTATTTCGGTGTGGACGAGAAAGCATGGTGGAAGAATCTCGAGGACAGCCTCGAACGGCTCCGTGTCGGCTCGATCGACATCTACAACTATCACGGTATCAACTGGAAGATATTCCGTGAGGATGTGGAGCCCCGTGTGAGTAAGTGGATGCGCAAGGCATATGACCAGGGGCTGGTCAAACACATCTGCACCTCGTTTCATGACGGCAACGATGCGCTCATCAGGATCGTCGACTCCGGATTTTTCGAATCGATTACCCTCCAATACAACATGCTTGACCGGAGGCTTGAAGAAGGTATTGCATACGCCCATGAGAAAGGCCTCGGCGTCGTAGTCATGGGTCCGGTCGGCGGCGGCAGGCTCGGCGAACCGAGCGCGGTGATCGAGCAGGTTGTCGGCAACCATGAACGAATACCGGAGGTGGCGCTGCGGTTTGTGCTCTCGAATCCCGGTGTTTCCATCGCCCTTTCGGGAATGAGCACGATGAGGCAGGTGGAAGAGAACTGCGAAATAGCCGGGAAGAATATACCGCTCTCACCGGACGAACTCATCGGGATTAACGAACACCTCGACCGTCTGAAGAACATGGCCGACCTGTACTGCACGGGCTGCGGTTACTGCCTGCCCTGCCCGCAGGAGGTACGGATTCCCCGTATTTTCGAGCTGTACAACCAGGCCCGCGTGTACGATATCTGGGAGCATTCGCGTGACACATATGCCATGATCGGCGTCATGGAATGGGAGCCGGGGAAAAACGCCTCGGCCTGCATCGAATGCGGCGTGTGCGAAACGAAATGTCCCCAGCATATTCCGATACGGAAGCAGCTCGCCGCGGCTCATCGCATGCTCTCGCGGTAATAGCGGGTATTCGGTACAATGGATTCAACGGCGGAAGATTGCACCGGTTAAATACGGCGCTGGTGATCCCCGGAAATCCACAATGAATTGTATTGTAATACATTGATTATAAATAGAATATAGACCTTAAAAGCGTGGTGAAAAACTCTACATGCCTGAATTTTGGCTGTCAAGGGTCGGCACGAAGTGCAGATTTACGTGCCCTTGACAGCGACAGAACAATACATTTCATTATCGGGCGTGTGGAAAAGGCACTTTTTCACCGCCCTCTTAAAAACTATGAATTTATAAAACCCGTTGAAAAGCCCCGCGGTCACAACCGGTTTTCGGAAAAAGAATGGGTGCTGTCCGAGCGAGCCGAAGGCTCGTGAGTTCACACATTCCCGAAAAACGGGCAGTGACCGTGGAAAAAGGCTTTTCACGAGGTGCCCTTTCCTTGGTTACTTCCTTTGGGCACACAAAGGAGGTAACATCTAAAAAAAGTGTTCTTTTAAAAAAATGGGGGTTGCCAGTTAAATACGGCGCTGTTGATCACGCTTGATTACACATTCCTTGATTACACATTCATTGTTCATATAAAAAACCAGGTATGAAGCAGGGGGACTGATATGATACTGGATTCGCTCGAAAATGCCGAACGGTACTATGCCCTGAATCCGGGATTTAAAAAAGCGTTTGAATTTCTCAAAACATCGGATTTGCAGAAGCTCGAAGGCACAATCCCGATCGATGGAGATCGTGTATATGCGATGGTGGTTCGCGCTGATGGCCAGGGACATGCGGGCGCCCAGCTCGAAATTCACCGGAAATACATCGATATCCAGTTCGGTGTCGGCGGAGTCAACGAGTTTGGCTGGAAACCGGCTGAGAAATGCGTGACTGTCACCAAACCCTTCGACGAAAAGGACGATTACGGCTTTTTCGGCGAGGAGCCGGATGTATGGATACCCGTCCTTCCCGGGCAGTATGCGATATTTTTTCCGGGCGACGGTCATACGCCCAAGGGAGGCTCGGGCAAACTCCATAAAATTCTCGTCAAGGTGGCGGTCTGATTTATCTATTCCCAGGATTTAACCCGGATTATTCATAAACGCAGAAAAGAGTAGCGGTAACTATGATGTAATATCAATGATAACAAAATGCTATAATGTTATCCATGCTTTTACATGATCCCCCTCGACTTCGCCGTTTCCCCCTTATAAAACAAAGGGGAGCCAGCCCATCTCCCCCCTTAAAAAGGGGGGATGCCGTAAGGCAGGGGGGATTGTCAAGTCCTAAAAAATGTTTACAGTAGTTGTAGTTTCTTTTTTGTTACTTTTTTCTTTGTTGAAAGTGTTGAAATGTTGATAACATAAATTGTATTCACGGTATTTTCACAAATAATTGTTCCAGCGCTTTTTGTATTT
>JAJFUH010000097.1 GCA_021372535.1 bacterium | reverse complement strand
GAATGGGCATCAATAAGACCCGGGGTGACATGTTTCCCGGCGCCGTCTATGATAACAGCGCCGCGCGGCGCGGACAGATTCCGGCCCACTTCGGCAATTTTTCCCTTCTTCACGAGCACATCGGCTTCTTTTAAAACCCCTTTCGGCCCGCATGTCCATACAACGGCATTTTTTATGAGCACCGTTTCGGGCTGTTCGGGGAGCATTGTCCACCCGAAAGCGCCTTCGGGAAACACAACAGGATATTCTGCCATTACGGGAGGCTCGGCATGCGTCGTATCGGGCTTTGCCTTCCACGGCTCCGTAAGTTCGGCATGCCAGGTGAATCCCGCGCCGTCACCCCATACCCCGTCGCCGTATATTGCTCCCTTTTCGGCCATTCCGGTCATCCGCATGATCCCGGGACATCCGAGAGAGTCTCCGGGAAATGCAAGCATGATGATCCGCTTTTCCAGCACGGTTTTCAGCGAGGGTACCGTTTTCTCACCGGAATGTACCTTGGCTTCCGGTTTCGATGCCTCTCCTGATATTTCGAGCTTGAGCCCCTGTATTCTGTCCTCCGGGGTCACCTGTACGGTCCATGTGCCGCGGACATCGATCTCCGGTTCCGGATTGACCTCGTACCGTTCGCCGTTCACCCATGTTTCGAGTATCTTCGTTTTGTCATCGAACAGGTCGCCGTCCGTTACGATGAAATTCGCGATTTTCCCCTTCTCGATCGTGCCGAGGACATCCGAAAGGGTGAGCCACCGTGCCGGTGTCGTTGTCAGAGCACCCAGCGCCTTTTCAGGAGGCAGGCCGCGTTTGACCGCCGTCCGCAGATTTTTGAGGAAATTCTCATGCTTGACGGTATCGGCTGTCAAAGCGAAATCGATTCCCGCCTGAGAGAGCCGTGCGGGATTCTCCGGGGCGAAATCCCAGTGGCGGAGCTCGCGGAGACTCGTCTCATCGGTGGAAACATCGGGAGGCTCGGAAAAATTGAGCGGGACGATCAGTTTTCCCGCCCTGCTTTTTACCGCTTCGAGACGGCGGTATTCAAAACCGCTTCCGCGTAGCCACAGGTCGAGACCGAATTCACGGCTGATGTCGGTGCAGTCGAATATATCGAGCACATCGGATGTTTCGATCACGACAGGCTTGCTCCCGTCCGCGAATGGCCGGAGCGCTTCGAGAGAAAGGTTGGTTTCCGGTGCGGTACGCCCTCCCGTATCTTTCGAGTATACTTCCCATGCGTCCCTGTACCATCGGGCATCGAGAAATGTCTGACGTATGAGGGCAATCGAACCCTGGAGAGAATTCGGATAGTCGTTTCCCGGAGCGAAAAGCGCCATGGCCTGCGCCTCGTTCTCACGGAGAACCGCTTTGTTGGATACGGTATCACTCAGGAGCACGAGCGCACCATCGCCCTTGAAAATACCGGCAGACGGGAATGTCAGCACCGCGGTAAAGCCGTTTTTCCGCAGGTTCTGCGCCGCCGTTTTGTCAGGGCTGAACAGGAGTGCGGCGTGACGTTCGGGACGGACGCGGTCATTCCAGTGGAGGGTTCCGGGAGCATCGGTTACCGTTCCGGGGATGCCATAATGACTGTAAAGGTCGATAAAACCGGGATATACCGTCTTACCCGCGCAGTCACGGACAACCGCGTCGGGAGGCACCGCGGCGGTTGGACCCGCCGCCTCGACAATACCGTCCCTCACAATAAGAGTTGCTTTCTCCAGAACAGTGCCCGGGGAAACAACGATGCGGACGTTTGTCAAAGCGACAATATCCGGTGTGTTTTCGTGGAGGCCGATCACGGGCGCTGTCTGCCCCTGACACAATGCAGGGGAAAAAATAAGCAGAATCCGGACAGTCCATGTTTTAACCGTATTGTGTACCGACTGTTTCATACAATCCTCTTTATTCAAGGTGTACAATGTTTAAAAGAAATGGAACACATGAATGAACAAACCTCGGAACCATACTCGAAACACAGCAATGATTCTATCACCTTTTTGTTCCGCCGCAAATACGTGATATGTGATGTATTCCGGGTTAAACATCAATCAAAGCAATTTAATCGCCGAAAAGCAAGCGAAAATACGAGAAGTTTTTACATGTACATCACATAGAGATGTTGACTTTAGGGAAAGACTGCACCATTATTATATCTTTGAATTTGTCGGGTTATGGAAAAGTGGAAAAGGGACTGAGGGACAAAGAGAACCAAACCGGAAGCGTGCTAACCCGAATTTATCTGAAAATGCATTTACGGTTCCCGGTGCTGAAGCCCCGGCCTTGTGTCGGGAATCTCTGTAACGCCGTCATTCCCGAATCGTTAATCGGGAATCCATATGCAGCCTTCATATATTTTTCATCCTTCGTTGTGACTATCTATAGTCATGGAGGTTATACATGAGAGTATTATACCACGAAGACACAAAGACGCAAATTTGTATAACATATTATTTGTATTATATTTAGCAATTATAAAACGTTAACACCTAAAAGATTTGATTGAAAATTGAAATCCGCGAAAATCCGCCCGATCCGCGAAAATCCGCGTTCTATTACATTTTGTTAATAGATCGGGCCAAGGGGAAAAACCGCTTTCATCGTCGGGCGCATGTAAAAATCCTTATTCATCGCCCTTCTCAAAGGACTGACTCACTATGAGTGGTAACAGCCAGGCCGTTAAACCGGGCGCCAGGATTGCATCGATCGATGCGCTCCGGGGATTCGATATGTTCTGGATCATCGGGGGAACCGAGATCGTCGGCGGAATAGCCCGTGGTTCGGGAAACCGGTATCTGAATGCTCTCATGCCGCAATTCGAACATGTGCCATGGGAAGGTTTTCATTTCCTCGACCTCATCATGCCCCTGTTTCTCTTTGTTGTCGGCGTGGTGATGCCGTATTCCTTCAAAAAACGCCTCACGCGGGGCGACAGCAAAAAGGATATATATGTCCACGTCATCAAACGGGTCATAATCCTTTTCGTGCTGGGAATGATGACCCAGGGCAACCTCTTCGAATACAGCTGGTCGAGTCTCCATATCTTCATCGGCACACTGCCCGCAATCGGGGCGGGATACCTTGTCGCATCGACTCTCATGCTCGCCATGAACCTGAGACGGCAGATCGCGGCGACAACCTTTTTTCTGCTCCTGTACTGGGCGCTCATGAAACTCGTCCCTGTGCCCGGTTACGGCGCCGGGGTCCTGACCCCCACGGGGAACCTCGGTTTTTATCTCGATCATCTCATCATGCAGGGTTTTCTTCCACAGGACCGGGTGTATACCCAGCTCCTCAATATCATGACATTCGGCAGCACGGTGATGCTCGGCGTGTTCGCGGGATACCTGCTCCAGTCGGAAAGAACGGGAAAAGAAAAAGTCCTGCGTCTGCTGGGTCTCGGCGTCGGAACCATAATTGCGGGGCTGGTCTGGAGCAGATGGTTTCCGATTATCAAACACATCTGGTCGAGCTCCTTCGTGCTCTTTTCAGGAGGGCTGAGCTACCTTCTCCTCGCGGTGTTCTATCTAATCATCGATGTGCTCGGATACCGGAAATGGGCGTTCGTCTTCACCATCATCGGAATGAACTCGATCGCCGTATATATGGCTACCCATCTGTACGATTTCAGGAATATCGGCACCATATTCGTGGGAGGGCTCGCAAAATGGGCGGGCGAATGGAACGATTTTGTCCAGGCGCTTGCCGCCTTTGCGGTTGTGTGGGTGATCCTGTACTGGATGTACAGGAAGAAGACATTTGTAAGTATCTGATTTTTAACCGTGAATGCTGTTTTAAAAACATAAATTCGTGCAATCCGTGTAAATCCGTGGTTAATTGAATATTGTGAACTGTAAAAGGTAACAGAATATCAACATCAGGAGTAAATATGCCGGAATCGACATTTCCCACATCGAAAAAGATCATCCGTGTCGGATGGGTCGGCACGGGCCCGTTTTCCTTCTATGGCGACTACATGCGTGTCATCAACGCGCCTGAGCCGAATCCGCTTCTCATTCGTGTGACCCATGTCTGGGGCGACGATTACTCGAAGAACTATGCGGGCTCGCCGGACTATGTCAAAAAGATGCTCGACCGCTGGAACGGCGACAGGCAGTCCCCCAGCGGGCTTGCAAAACGGTACTCCATACCGAACGTGTGCAGGGATTTTCATGACATGGTCGATGAGGTGGACGCCGCTATGATCATGGACTTTGACCGGTCGTACGAGCTCGCCGAGCCGTTTCTCCGGAAGGGAATGCCCATCTTTCTCTGCAGCCCTGTCGCAGTGAATGTGCCGACATGCGAGCGTATACTCGATCTGGCAGAGTCGACCGGTTCGGCTGTCTATACGGGCTCTTTTACCGTCGATATGCCGGAAAACACCATTCTCTACGGCCGTGTCAGGAAGGAAAACATAGCATCGTTTTATGCGCATACCTACGTCGATTTCTTCACATCGTATACCAATGACGGCCTCGAACCGGTGCACCGTCTCATCGGAGGCGGTGTCCGGCGTGTTTCGCTGATCGGGTGGGACGGCTCGAAAGGCTACGATCCGACAGGCATTCCCGTGTCGCGCATCCACCTCGAGTACGAACCCCGTGGAGACAAACCGCCCATACAGGGTGTACTCAATCTCGGCGGCAGCGAAGAGAGCATGGAGTGGTACCGTGTCTATTTCCACGATCATAAGGTCGTCGAGGACGGTACGCACTGGTCGAACGATTACACGCTCAATTTCAGGGATTTTCTCCATGAGGTCCAGAAAACCTTCATGACGAATAAATCGCCCGAAACCCGTCAGGATATCATCGAAAAGATGCGGGTCGTCATCGCGGCTTATAAATCGGCGAACGAAGGCGGGATACCGATAGATGTCAAAGAGATCGGCGATTATCGCATGCCGACAGTCCGCATCGACAAGTGGGATGTCATTCCGCAATAACGTCGAGATACCGCAGCCATACACCGGGGCATTCCCGGCGCTGTTTTCGGAATATTCCGGGTACGTATCGAATCAAACCTCCAACGGGAGATCACTCATGCGCACCATATCGCTGTTGATTTTCGCTTGCTTCCTGTTTGCCATAACGGTACCGTCCGGATATGCACAGACCGGTAACGCCGCCGGAACCGACCAATGGGAAAAGACCATTCTCGAATTCGAGCAGAAAGACCGCGAGCAGTTTCCACCGGAAGGCGCGATCCTTTTTGTCGGAAGCTCGAGTTTCAGGATGTGGAAAACCCTCGAAAAAGATATGGCCCCGCTTCTGGTCATCAACCGCGGTTTCGGTGGATCGCAGACAGCGGATGCTCTCCGTTACGCCGACAGGATTGTCATCCCCTACAAACCGTCCATGGTGGTTGTCTACGAGGGCGACAACGATATCGCGGCAAAGAAAACACCCGAGACAATCGCCGGGGATTATAAACGGTTCGTTGAAAAAATCCGTGGCGCTTTCCCTGATATTCCGATATTCTTCGTATCCATCAAACCGAGTCCCAGCCGGTGGACATTGTGGAGCAACACTCAACGTGCAAACGAACTTATCGGAAAATTTACTCAATCTCAGACGGGACTCGAATTCATCGATGTCGCGACCCCGATGCTCAACGACAAAGGTGTCGTCCGCCCGGAGCTTTTCCTCGACGATGCCCTTCATCTCAACGAGAGCGGCTACCGGCTCTGGACATCGATCATAAAGCCGCGTTTGGCGGAATATGTGCAAAAAAGCTCATCGGGCACCGTACCGTTCGTTCTTAAGGAGCCTTCAACCATGATTATCGACCTGTCTCATCCGGTATATGCCGGCATGCCCATTTACCCGGGCGATCCGGTTTTTTCGGTCACCCGTGTGCTGAGCCATGAAAAGGACGGCTGCTGCGTCCACGATGTTTCTTTCGGTACCCACACCGGCACTCACATCGATGCGCCGTTCCATTTTCTTGCCGATGGCGCAACGGTCGACACGGAAGCTGTCCTTAAAAACTGCGCCGGCGAAGCGCTCGTCATCGATGTATCGGGCACTCTCGATGACAACGAAATCAAACCATCGAATCTCGGGAAAGCGCTTGCGGATATCCACGAGGGAGACCGTGTGCTTCTAAGGACGGGATGGGACAGCCATTACGGTAAATCCGATTTCTTCTCCTCGTATCCCGGAATTTCTGAAGAACTGACCGACCTGCTCGTGGAGAGGAAGATTGCCCTCATCGGAGTCGAAATGCCGAGCATCCATACGAAAAAGGGCGTGGTAATCCATAAAAAACTGCTCTCGGCCGGAATCATCATCGTCGAGGAGCTCACGAACCTCGATGCACTCGACGAGGGGCGTGTATTCTTTTCCGCGGTTCCGCTCAGGCTTAAAGGGCTGGACGGCTGTCCGGTGAGAGCCTACGCGATAGTGCCGGATCGATGAACTATTGTTAACACGGGGTGACGGACATCATGAGAAAAGTATTCGGTATTCCGGTTCTTGCTTTTTGTTTTCTGAGCATCCTGATACATGACATTACCGCCCAGACTGAAAAGGGCCTGTCGTCCGTCGATCCTGCCGGGCGTGCCGGACTCCATCCGATCGTTTCCGACCGTCCGGCGGTCAACTTTTTCGAGGGAGCAGTCCTCGGCAACGGCGGTCTCGGCGCAATCGTAACGACACGTCCCGATGCGGTGGTCATTTATTTCGGCCACAATGATGTGTGGGACATCCGGCTGGCGGAGAACAACAAGGAGAAGATCGGTACTTTCCGCGAACTTTTCGAAAAAGTGAAGGCCATACCCGATACGGTCTCCGATCTGTCGAGTGTACCCTGGTTCAGGGATTATCTCGAGATCATGGCGGAGAATTATCGCAAACCCTATCCGCGGCCGTTTCCCTGCGGCTCCCTTGTCCTCTGGTTCGACCGCCGTGAGGCGGAGCTCATAGGCCACCGGCTTTCAATCGACACAGGAGTGTGTGAGATTAACTTCCTCGTCGACGGCAGACGGGTCAGGTTCGAGCTCTTCACCGACATGACCGCCGACAGGCTCTGGGGCCGCATGGTCGACGATTCCGGGAAACCCGCAGCGTCGCCGTTTGTGTCGATGTCTCTCGCACCAGACCCGGAAACTCCTAAAGAACTGCCTGAATACACCTCGCTGAAGTATGATACCAGAGGTCTCCTTTCATTCCGCCAGATTCTCCCGTTCGAGGAGATAACCGAAACCAGACCGTACAAGGCGCACCCGAAAGACCGGGCGTTCTGCCTCACCGCAGGGATCGGAAGAGCCTTTGCTCATATCCCGCCATCAGGCGACAGCGAAACTCACCCGGACGGTGGCCCGTGGATTCCCGGACAGGCTTCATCGACAAAAACATCCGAAGGGTTAATCGATCATACACAGCCGTTTTTCCTGTGTGTCCA
The DNA here is from genome assembly GCA_021372535.1 of bacterium. Lineage (NCBI taxonomy): Bacteria > bacterium. The sequence goes on along the minus strand of JAJFUH010000097.1, from coordinate 5,682 downwards.
ACTCGATGACGGCCTCGCGTCGGCGGTCGGGCTCAATTCGGCCGATATGCCCTCGCCCGATCGGGCGCGATACGACGATGCGGCGAAGAAATCACAGGTGACATGGAACGAATTCTGGAGCAGGTCGGGCGTCGTCCTCGACGATGACATCCTCGAACGGACATGGTATCACAACCTCTATTTCCTGAGGTGCTCCGTCCGCCCCGGCGTGACATGTCCGGGTCTTTTTGCAAACTGGAGCTTCAGGAATATCGGTACTGCGTGGCACGGTGACTACCACATGAACTACAACACCCAGCAGCCGTTCTGGGTGACGTTTTCGAGCAACCACGCCGACTTGCACCTTCCTTATGTGGATATGGTCGAGCGAACTCTTCTCCCGGTCAGCAAAAAATGGGCGCGGGAATACTACGACATGCGCGGGGCGTTTTTCCCCCATTCAGCCTATCCGGTCGAGATGAGCATCATGCCCTATCCGCTCCCGACATGGGGCTGGGAGGTGTTCGAAACCCCGTGGTCGGTGCAGAGCCTCTGGTGGCATTACACCTACACCATGGACACCGAATTTCTGAGGAAACGGGCGTTCCCGGTCATCAGGGAGGCGGTTCTTTTCCTCGTGGATTACATGAAACGCCCGGAAGCGCACGGTTCGCAGTGGGGTGATGACAAGTACCATGTGTTCCCGTCGGTTCCGCCGGAATTGTACGGTCTGCAGCCGGGATTCGACAAGAATTACGACACGATCGCCGACCTGGCTCTGACACGGTTTGTGTTCGACGCCTATCTGGAGGCATGCACAATTCTCGAATCCGGGCAGGAGGAACGGGAGCTCATGAGCGATGTCCGCGATATTCTTGCCCATTTCCCCGATTATCCGACCGCGCGGTCACAGCGGGGCGAAGTGTTCGTTTCGGTCAAGGGCGAGAACCCGGAAGTGGTCTACAATGTCCCCGTAAGCCTCATGACCGTGTTCCCCGGGGAAGAACACGGGCTTCACTCTTCGCCTGAAGAGTATAAAATCGCGGTGAACACGTTCAACAACCAGCAGAACGAGGGCGGCAATGAGCTCGTGTTCCTCAATGTCCAGGCGGCTCGGCTCGGAATTCTCGATCTGGAAAAGTTCAAACGTCAGATCGAATACTGCCTCATCCCGAACGGCACCTGCATCGACAAGGTGCTTCAGATTCACGGCCGCTACACCAACGGCACTCCTTATGACTGGATGGGACTGATGGGGAACTGGTTCGAGAACTTTTCACTGCCGCTCGTGATCGACGAATGCCTGCTCCAGAGCTATAACGGCGAGCTTCGCCTGTTCCCGAACTGGCAAAAGGATAAGGATGCCGAATTCAGAACGCTCCGTGCTGTCGGCGCATTCCTCGTGAGCGCCCGGATGAGCGGCGGCAGTGTTCAGTGGATTGAAATCACGAGCGAAGCCGGTCAGCCGCTGACCATGATATCACCGTGGAAAAAGGGCGCTGTTTGTCTGAGGGCACAGGGGAAAACCGTCCTCACCGGCGAACGCTTCACCATCACGACATCGACGGGGGAACGCATTATTTTCAAACCGAATAACATTTGAACAAAAATAATGTACGATTTATAAAAGTCAATTCAGTAAAAAATCGTAAATCTAAAATCGTACATCGTACATGATAAACGAATCATTACACTGCATCGCATCGAATACCGTCAAGATCTACGGCAGTTTCCAGCGCGCCACACCCATGTGGTAGCGCGGGTGATTTTTATTTGCATCGCAGTAGTATGCGGTCACTATGGTGCCGTCCCCGAGTTGAACGCTCGCCGGATAGCCGCCATCTCCGCCGCCGTAGTACACGATCATCATCGGCTCGCCCCATGTTTTGCCCTCGTCGTCGCTTACCCGCGCGCAGGTGCCGTGCACGCCCCACCGGACACCGTATGTGAGCAGTATGCGCCCGTCGTTGAGACGGAGCAGGTGGGCGGGATGTTCGCTTCGCCGTGTCAGGCCGCCGCCCTTCAGCGCTTCGGGGATGCTCCATGTTCTGCCCTCGTCTGCGGACACGATGAGCTGGAGATCGCCCACTCTGTTCGTGCGCGGCGCGGCAAGCCAGCGGTCGGGCCGGATTCTCAGGACTGCGGTCTCGTTGAAGTCGTTCCATTCGCCGGGACCGTTGCCGAACCTGCCCATCGGAACGGCATCTCCCCAGGTGCGCCCGTCATCGTAACTGTAGAGGAGATAGACGGGCTTGCTCTGCCTGTTCAGGTAGCCGTACGCGGTGGCAGCGAGGGTTTTGCCGCCGAGCCGCACAATGTCGCCGAAGGGGATGAGGCAGGTTTCACCCTCGGGAAGCGTGAACGATCCGTTCCTGTCCCATGTTTTACCGCCATCGCCGGAACGGCACACGGCGACCGGGAGAATATATTCCCGGAAGTCCTTGCCGCCCCATCCCGATACGAGAACGACAAGCGAGCCGTCATTACCGAGACCTGCCGCGAGGTTCATGCGGTTCGTGCCGGGATCGTTGGGCGCCGGTGTCCCGACATACTTCCATGTCCTGCCACCGTCCGAACTCGCATAACACACGGCGTTACCTTCCTCCTGGCCGTGGGAGGGCCTGTTGAAGATTGTCGCGATAATCGTTCCATCAGGCATGAGAGTCAGGTTCGGCCAGGCGCAGACATTGTCCACGGCGACGATGTTCTCCACATTCCCGATAACCCTGGTTTCCCGGAAAACCGGCGTCTCGGCAGACAATAAACCACTCGCGCACATCCCCAGAAACATACCGAGCGCGTAAAACGCGGAAATACTTCGACAGTACCGTTTCATTCTGCTGACCTCCCTGTTTTCGGTATTGCATGAAAAAATCATGTAACCAGATTTATTAATAACAATTTGATAGAACGCGGATTTTCGTAGATTTGTTTTTTTACATCTTTTAATCCTGATTATTCATGATAATATGCTTAACCACAAAGACACCAAGGCACAAAGAAACATAATATATTATTAATACTATTTTTAGTTACAATTGCATGTCGACATTACTACCAATTGATATATAAAATTCAAATCCGCGAAAACCCGTGTTCTATTTATATTTGTGAATAGACAGTGTTAACCCGGATTATTCGTGAAAATATTTCACCAAACTCGCCGCGCTGCGCTGCGTTGCAGCAGGAAGGCACAAAAAGTATTATACATGACGAAATAATTGTTCGTGTTTTTTTATTGTAGGGGCAACCCCCCGTGGTTGCCCACTGTAGAAAAAATCCGCGTTCAATAATAATTCATGAATAGATCGGATTAGATGTGGGCGATTGATAATTACTCAAAATCAGTAGTGTCCGGTAAAATTGTGAAGAAAAAAATCTTGAAAAATAGAGCTTTTTACCGGTATATGGATTGTTTGGGATATGATTTTCACCCCTTTTCTCCACCCGAACTCACCCCTCAATCCCCTCTCTTTCCAAGAGAGGGGGAGCGCCATCAACATCTGTATTATCTAAATGTTATACGCGAGGTGAGTTTCCATGATTAATGATGGTAACAACATGTGCTGCTGTAAATAACAAGGTATACAATATTTTTACCGGCCAGTTCTGACTCAAAATAGAAAAATAATCTCTTTTCTTTTGTGTCTTTGTGCCTTGGTGCCTTTATGGTAAACATTTTATGAAAAATCAGTAATCACGCTCCCATCGATCTGTATAAATCGTGAAAATAACGTCTCAGGTTTTCCTGAATATCTCCCGGAACAGGCGATTCGGTCTCGCTCGCCATGTCTTCTGCCATCTCATGCGCCCGTGCGAGCATGGAGCCGCTCCCGCTCCCGCATCCGGCGTAATCGAACAGCCTGTGCGAAAAGAACTCGCAGGACCGTAAATTTTTCAGCGTGAGCTCATCGGTGAGATAATTCCCACCGGGACAGGTGGTTGTTAAACTATGCAGCCCCTGATTGAAATCGTCAAATCCTATTCCCTGCCCGAGATACCGTGCCGCTTCGAGCCAGGCGGTCTGGATAAGCATCATTTCCGCAGACATGCCGACCGCGTTACAGCAGGAACCGAACCCGGAGAGAACATCGGCGCCCGAATCATGCGCAGCCTTCATGAAGAGCATTCCTTCCGCGCCGCTCTGGAGGTCATATCGTCCCGCCATCGTACCGCCGCATTCGGCGGCAGCGGGCATACCGTACGCATGTCCGATCTGAACACCGGCCATTTTCCACAGCGCTTTGTCAAGAGTATAGTACCGGTCATATCCGGACTGCATATCGGTGACAGACGGGCCGAAGGTGTGGAGAACCGGGTTGCCGGGATTGAGCATCTGAGCGAGCGCCGCAATGAAAATGCATTCGGCGTTTCCCTGAGCGAGGGTTGCCGCCATACTGTACGGTGATGTCGTTCCCGCCATGGGGCAGACTGTTGGAACCACGGCAAAACCGTGCCCGCACGCCCGGATAAGGAGCTCGGCATTGAGGTCATTGAGAACAAGCGGGGAAACAACCGCGACTCCGACCGACAGGAGCCCGCTCCCTTTGAGCTCTGCACCACGGAGAAGAATCCGCCCGATATCGAGCCACCGTTCAAAGCTCCCGATATCGGCGGGCATAACCATGTAGTGCTTCGTGTGATGGAGGAGGTGTTCTTCGAGCGCCCGCCACGATGAAGCGGGACCATCGACATCGACGACGGGGAAATCCATACGGCTTATCGAATCGATACAGGCGAGTTTCCGGGCAATGATGGTATGTCGCCGCACATCCTCCAGACGGGGGCGCCGGAGACGTCCGGTGTTGTAATCGAGTATCCATGGATCGGTGACAATCGCAAGGCCGCGGGGTGTCCCGTCTCCGACTGTTGCCTCGCTGCCCGTCAATCCCCTGATGGTGTAACGGGAAGGCACATGGGTGAGGAGCTCTCTCAGGAGCGTCCGTGGCAGTTGTATCCTGCCGCACGTCTTATCGACATACGCTCCGACTTTCCGTGCACAGCGCTGGATTTCGCGGTGAGTGACTGAAAATCCCACATCTTCGAGGAGGTCTTCCGCAGCCACCTTGATCTGCCGCACCTGGGTTTCAGTGAGTTTTTTCATGGATACCTGCCCGGTTCTATTGATTCTTCATGTTCAGGTAAGCCGACCGAATCCGCTGTGCGCAACCGGACCTTTTAAACGGGCGGCAACATCTCCGGCCTTCAGCGCGGAGGCAAGTTCGCCGAATACCTCGTCAATCGCGGTGCCGTACGATTCGACAACATCATCGGTATGGGCCATTGTCGGATAAATGACCGTCCCCGCGAGAAAACCTCTCTCAAGCATGTACTGGGTGTACAGCGTCCTCAGTTCCTCGGATTGTTCGTGGTCGAACCTGAAATGGGCGAGGCACGGGTAGCCGTCACCTGTAACAACCGGAAGACCGTGCCTGCGGGCCGATTCGCGCCAATAGCCGGTCACCTTCGCGCCCACACGGGCGATATGGCCGGGAACATCGGTGTCCATCATCGCGCGGACTGTCGCGAGCGCGGCGGCGGGTCCTGCGCTTTCGGTCCAGTAGGTGCTGCTGATAAAGGAGGAATGTGCGCCCTCCATGGCTTCCGGCGTTCCGATGACCGCTGCGACAGGATGACCGTTGCCGAGAGCCTTTGCAAACACGGCGATGTCGGGAACGACGCCGAATTTCAGGTGTGCGCCCC
>JAJFUH010000096.1 GCA_021372535.1 bacterium | reverse complement strand
AGTATTTTTTTTTAATAGGTGCTGTCCGGAACATCTTCACCTGATCCCTCAAAATCCATGACTTTTTATTGTAACAAACAGCATAACACCTTTTTGGAGTTTCTGTTTTTTCAACCCCATTGAAAAGCCCCGCGGTCACAAGCGTTTTTCGGAAAAAGAATGGGTGCTGTCCGAGCGAGCCGAAGGCTCGCGAGTTCACACATTCCCGAAAAACGGGCCGTGACCGTGGAAGAAGGCTTTTCACGGGGTGCCCTTTCCTTGGTTACTTCCTTTGGGCAAGCAAAGGAAGTAATATCTAAAAAAAGTGTACTTTAAAAATGGGGGTTGCCACCGATTTACATGCCCTTGACAGCAATAAAACAACACATTTCGTCATGTGGCTCGTGAAAAATATACTTTTTCACAGCCCTCCAGGTTATTCGCCGATAATTTTTACAAGAACCCGTTTTTTCCGTTTCCCGTCGAATTCACCGTAAAAAATCTTTTCCCATGGCCCGAAATCGAGCTTGCCTCCCGTAACCGCAACCACAACTTCCCTTCCCATCACCGACCGTTTCAGGTGAGCATCGGCATTATCTTCGAATCCGTTATGATCGTACTGAGAGTACGGTTTTTCCGGCGCAAGCTTTTCAAGCCACCGTTCAAAGTCGCTGTGAAGTCCGGATTCATCGTCATTGATAAATACACTCGCGGTTATATGCATGGCGTTGCAGAGCAGCAAACCTTCCATGATTCCGCTCTCGTCGAGGCAGGCTTCAACAATCGGGGTAATATTGATAAATTCACGTCTGTTCCTCGTTTCAAACCATAATTCTTTCCTGAAGCTTTTCATGGCGCCTCCTCTATACCCGATCTATCCACAGAATTCGATAGAACAGGAATTGACACCGATTGGGCTGATTTCAGCAAAAACATTTAAAAAAAAGTGCTCTGGCGGTTAAACAATGACATCGATTGTGTCATGCCGGACTTGTTTCGGCCTCTATTCCAGGTAGTGATATCATCATGTATTCACCGGTGCGATAATCATGGAATATACCTTATCGAGACCGGCTTCACGGATATAATATACCACTATTTCATCTGAGCCATGCGCTGTTTCAGCTCCACGAGGCTTTCGATCAGCTCGTCGAGAAGCTCTGGCTGAAAAGTAATCCCTTTTTCGCTCGGCTGAAAATCACCGCGTTTATCCCTGTAATGCTGCCTGATTTCAATAAAACGATGACCGGCAAGCTCGGCTGTCGAGATTCTTATGATACAGTTTTCTCGCTTTTTGATCTCCCCGGTTATCTGTCTCCTGATGGGAACTCCGCTCATACTGAATCCTTCTGTTTGCGCTGTATTTTCTGCATGATGAGAATAATTATCGGAGCATGGTTTCCTGCGTCAGCCTGTATAAATACCGATGAGCCCGCTTCAGTAAAACATTTACCATATTATTATCAATAATTACCGTTTTTCAAAGTATTTTTCTCAATCGATACTCGGGTGATTACATGGTGACATCCGACGGTTTCATACTTCAGTCCGCCCGGCATTGAAATGCCGGTCTATTATCGAAAAGTCCCTCCGGGACTCCGGAGCACAATCGGACAGAGCGCCGGAGGCGCTTTCCGGTAATAGCCCGGGGATTCATCCCCGGGAGGCAAAATCATGGTATCGCTCCAGGATCGAACAATTATCTCCGGTATTGTCATGCCGAACCTGTTTCGGCATCTGTTCCAGAATATGAATATCATTATTTACCCGCCTGAGTAACGGTAATCTCCGGCAAACAACTTCACCTCTTGCATATTATAGTGTACTTGGTTATTTTTGAACAATACCTGAGCGGATACATCATCCTGGCGACCACATTTGCCCATGAAGCCGATTGAGCGGATATGTTGCCGCCAATCTTTTCATTTTACGCAAGGAGACCCGACATGTTCCTTAAAATGTTTTTGTACGTTACAATGCTGATTTTCGGCACAGTTTCGTTATCCTTCGGACAGACGCTCGATGGCAGTCCTTTTACACCTGGTGTCGATCCCGACATCGATATGTATATCGGAAACTGGAATGAATCCCTGCCTTATCAGACACACGGCTCCCTTATAGAACGCGACATACTTACCAAAGGCGATCCGTTGAAACCGCCGAGAAAAGGCGCCGTTCTCAAGTATGTCAACCGTTTCACCCATGCAACGCTCGATGTCGGAGCATCCATTCAGCCGACAACGCTCAAAGGAGAACAGGAAATCATCTATATTCTCTCCGGAAAAGGCGCCATGAAGGGCCGTAAGATAAGCACCGACCTCTATCCGGGCATCTGTGTGCTCATCCCCGCGAACTGCGAGTTCACCATGAAGAACACGGGCTCCGAATCCATGACCATGTACCTCGTCAACGAGCCCATTCCGGCCGGCTTCAGGCCGAACACCGATATCACGGTCAAGGATGAAAACACCTTGCCGGTACAGTCGACCAACGGCCACTGGTGCCACATCGTCAAGTACTTCTTTGAAACCGACGCCGGGCTTGGCACGCTCGAACGCGTCCTTACCGTAACATTCGATCCCATGACAATCGGCCATCCGCACAGTCATGCGGAAGGATGCGAGGAGGTATGGACCGCAGTAAGGGGTGAGAGCATCGCCTTTCTCGGCAAGCAGATACGCGTGCAGCCCGAGGGTACGGGATATATGATACCTCCCGATGGGAAAACTCCTCATGCCAATATCAATACCGGCAAAGATCAGATAAAGATTTTCTATTTCGCGCGCTATGGCGATCACGAGGTCAGGAAGTAATGACCGATAATCGACAATAAGCCCGTATTGTGCATAATAATTATATAATCATAAAGAGCTAAATTTATATAACTTATTGTTTATACTATTATTAGTTCTTATTATGTATTAATACCCAAAAAAGAAATGAAAAAATCGAAATCCGCGTAAATCCGCCCGATCCGCGTAAATCCGCGTTCTATTACATTTTGTGAATAGATTGGGTACGGTGGTTCTTCTTTCAGGGAGCGGTGCCATGAAAAAGTATATATTCTCTCTCGTTATGTTGTTTCTCCTTGGAGCATTCAACGGTTCCTTTGCGCAGACCCTTGACGGCAATCCGTATACCCCCGGCAAGGATGCGAACATCGATCTCTATATCTGCAGCTGGAAAGATTCGGAACCTCATACAGCCCATGGCGCCCTTATCGAGCGCGACATCCTGACCAGGGGCAATCCTCTCAATCCGCCGGAAAAAGGGGCTGTGCTCACCTATATAAACCTCTTCACCCATGCCACGCTCGAACCGGGAACATCCATCACGCCGACGACACTCAAGGGCGAGCAGGAAATCAACTATATCCTCACCGGGAAAGGCGCCATGAAAGGCCGCAAGACAGGCACCGATCTTTATCCGGGCATCGCGGTGCTCATTCCGGCCGAGTGTCCGTTCACCATGTCCTCAACCGGAGATGAACCTCTCACGATGTACCTCATCAACGAGCCGGTACCTCCGGGATTCCGCCCTAACAAGGACATTCTGGTCAGGGACGAGAATACGCAGCGGATTTCATCCACGGACGTCCACTGGTGTCATATCGCCAGGGGGTTGTTCGGTACTGCGGACGGTCTCGGGACGCTCGAAAGCATAATCACCGTTTCCTTCGACCCCATGACCATCGGCCATCCGCACAGCCATATCGAGGGATGCGAGGAAGTCTGGACCGCGATCAGGGGTGAAAGTATCGCCTTTCTCGGCAAGCAGATACGCATGCAGCCCGAGGGGACGGGATACATGATACCTGCGGACGGCAAAACACCGCATGCCAATATCAATACGGGCGAAGAAACGGTGAAAATGCTCTATTTCGCCCGCTACAGGGATCATGAGGTGAGAAAATAGTTTGGGGGATATTCAATTAGTCCATAAAACTTACGAATGAAATAACTTTACATGTCAGAGTGTCATTCCCGTGAAAACGGGAATCCATCAACTTATACGCATAACATGAATGTAATGCTGGATTCCCAATTCACTTCGTTCTAGAAGTCTTGTGATAAAGTCTGTATGTGTGGATATAAGCTGTCAAGGGTCGGCACGAAGTGCCGATTTACATGCCCTTGACAGCAATAAAACAACACATTTCTTCATAGGGCTCGTGAAAAATATACTTTTTCACAGCCCTCTTATAGACCCGTTGAAAAGTCCCGCGGTCACAACCGGTTTTCGGAAAAAGAATGGGTGCTGTCCGAGCGAACCGAAGGTTCGTGAGTTCACACATTCCCGAAAAACGGGCAGTGAACGGGGAATAAGGCTTTTCGCGGGGTGCCCTTTCCTTGGTTACTTCCTTTGGGCACGCAAAGGAAGTAACATATAAAAAATGTTCTTAAAAAAATGGGGGGGTGCCAGCGATTTATATGCCCTTCACAGCGATAAACCAATACATTTCATTATCGGGCTCGTGAAAAATTTCCTTTTTCACAGCCCTTCTATGGTATAACAGCTCTTGTACAACACATTAGTAATTATGAGCTGATTGAATGACCGAATAGTTTTTAGAGCCTGATCGCACACAGGATAACTTGAATTATTTTGAATAATCTCTCTATTTTTGACTATCAAGGGAACCCCATGAACATGACATCACGAGAAAGAATCAAGGCGGCGCTCGATCACCGTCAACCCGACCGCGTTCCGGTCGATTTCGGCTCGATGCCGGTTTCGGGCATTGCAATAGGCACCGTATACAGGCTCAGGCAGGAGCTCGGTTTCGACCACCTCGATGACCGCGTCAAGGTGGTCGAGCCCTACCAGATGCTCGGTGAGATAAAGGATGACCTCCTTGCCTGGCTCCATGCCGATATTGTCGGTATTTCCGGAAAAATGAACCGCATCGGCATCCCGAACGACAACTGGAAACCGTGGACCATGTTCGACGGCGCCCGAGTCCTTGTCCCGGGCCTTTTCAATACCGAACCCGATAATAACGGGGATATTCTCCAGTACCCCGAAGGCGACCGTTCCGCAGCGCCGAGTCTCCGCATGCCGCAGGGTGGTTTCTACCATGATGCCATTGTCCGCCAGCAGCCCATCGATGACACCAGGCTCGATGTCGGGGACAATCTCGAGGATTTCCCGTATGTCTCCGATGAGGGTGCGGAGGACCTGCGCAGGCAGGCGGAATGGTTGTATGAGAATACCGGTTACGCCATAGCGCTCGCCATGCCCGGAGGGTCTCTCGGCAATGTCGCCGCGGTTCCCGCTCCCTGGCTCAAAAATCCCCGCGGCATTCGCGATATCGAGGAATGGTACGTCTCCCATGCGATACGCCGTGACTATATCAACGAAATCTACGACCGTCAGACCGACATCGGCATCAAAAACCTCGAAACGATCATCCAGGCTGTCGGGAACACGATCGACATCATCTATGTTACCGGAACCGATTTCGGCTGCCAGCGCGGGCCGCTCATGTCGCCCGATGTGTTCCGCGAGCTTTACAAGCCCCACTACAAGCGTACGTGCGACTTTATCCATGCTCATACCACGTGGAAAACGTTCATTCATACGTGCGGGGGCATCCGTCCGCTTATCGGCGACATCATCGGGGCGGGTTTCGATATTCTCAATCCTCTCCAGACATCGGCGGAAGGTATGGATATCCATGAACTGAAAGAGGAGTACGGCGACAGGGTCGTTTTCCACGGCGGCGGCGTGGATACTCAGCATATCCTGCCGCATGGAACTCCGGACGAGGTGTACGAGGATGTGGCCATGCGAATCCGCACCCTCAACAAAGGCGGCGGCTATATCTTCAACACGATCCATAATATCCAGGCGGATGTGCCCGTGGAAAATATAAAGGCGATGGTCAAAGCCATCGGGGATTCCTTCTGAAAATGAACTACTCCGCAGTAAACTGCGAGGTATCGGATCAGGTCCCCTAACCCTTAATCCCTTTCCCCCTGAAAGGGGCAAGAGAAATCGATACGACTACGGTAGTTACCTGCCCCCGATACGGGGGAAGGTGTCACGAAGTGACGGAAGGGGGGTTTTTACCCTGGAGTAAACTCCGAGGAATTCTCTTGATTAAACAGTGACATAGGATAACGTCATGCCGAACTTGTTTCGGCATCTGTTCCTGCTATTGGTATCATTATGTATCCGCCGGAACATTAACTTCGTGTTTACATCTGCCGAGTTCATGTCAAGGCTCGTCCGAAGGACGATTTGTCTTGGTCTTGACATGCAGGAAAACACATATTTCAACGAGTGGTGAGTTAAAATGTTAACCCGGTTTTAATTGAAAATGTATCTGCGGTTCCCGGCGCTGAAACCTCGGCCCGGCATTGGAAGTCGCTGCAACGACGTCATTCCCGAATCTTTAATCGGGAATCCATTTCAACTGTATACATTTTTCATCTTTCGTTGTGATTAATCATAGTCATGAGAGTCATTCACAATAATAAATTGAACACGGATTTTCGCAGATTTGAATATTATATATCGTTTTTGATATCGAGATTAAGTCGTAACTAATGATAGTATTAATAACCTATTACATGTCTTTGTGTCTTTGTGGTTAATCATATTTTAATGAATAGTGCGGGTCAATGCTTATTCACCGCTGAAAGAAAAAAAGTAAATACATTTCCATAACATTACAAATAAACAATCGGCGCAGGCCGGGGGACCAGTGATGACTTCAAAAGAGCGTGTACAATCAGTGCTTGCGGGGAAAATCCCCGATAGAGTTCCGTGGGGTGAATGGGCTGTCGATTTCGATACGGTCGGCAGGATACTCGGGCATGACACCTATTTCCGTGCCAAGGCGAAATCCGCCATCGGATTCTGGGAAGGCCGCCGTGATGAGGTGGTGCAGAGCTGGAAAGAGGACGGCATCGAGTTTTTCCGCAGGATGGACTGTTTCGACATCATCAATATCTCCGCCATGGCATCGAGTGTTGCCCCGCCGAAGAATTACACGTTCGAAAAGCCCCGGAAGCTGGACGGCAACACCTTCGAATTCCGCGATGGCGCCATATACAAGTTTTCAGATGTCACCGCGGATGTCACAAAGGTTTATGACCCCAATGCAGGGAAAAAGCAGTTCACACCCGCCGATTTCGACAAAGAGCCCGTCATCGAACCGCCCGACGAGAGCTGTTTCGAGGTCGTGGATGCCTTTATCGGGGAGTTCGGGCGCGACCGTTTCCTCATGGGGCCCTCGGGCAGCGAAGTGGGAATCCTGATTCTCGGCGGCTCGTTCGAGGAGGGCGGCGGCGGCTTTGCGCATGGCCTCATGGAGTACCTCGACAATCCCGAAACGGTCAAAGCCGCAATCCGTTACGAAGTGGCGAAAAACAACCTTCTCGATAGGCATTACATCCGTCACGGCCAGGATGCCGTCGGCTGGGGGCAGGATTTCTCGAGCACCCAGGGACCGTTCATCTCTCCCGCGATGTTCCGGGAATTCGTTTTTCCCGGCATACAGGCCCGTGTAAGGAACATCCACGAACACTTCAAACTGCCCGTGATGAAACACGCCTGCGGCAACAACAACCTCCTCCTCGACATGTTCGTCGAGGCTGGCTATGATGCCTACCAGTCCATTCAGCGCACTGCGGGCATGGACCTCGAAGCAATCAAGGAGCGATACGGCTCACGGTTTGTACCATGGGGCGGAATCAGTGTCGAGCTGCTCGTTTCGGGAACGCCGGATGATGTAAAGAGGGAGGTCGCCCACGCCATGGAACACTACAAGCCGGGCGGACGGTATATATTCGGTTCGACACACTCGATTGCCGTGGGGACGAAGTACGACAATTTCATGACAATGGTCGATGAGTTTCAAAAACTGCGGAATTATTGATATAGCCCTGTCAAAAGCTTATGCCTTATGCCTTATGCCTTGTGCCTTGTGCCTTATGCCTTATGCCTTGTGCCTTATGCCTTATGCCTTATGCCTTTTCCCTTATGCCTTCTGCCTTCTGCCTTATGCCTTGTGCCTTTTGCCTTCTGCCTTTTCCCTTATGCCTTTCTCCTCTGCCTGTCATCATACAGCCCGGGAACACGTCTCTCCCGCAAGGCATCCTGTTATTTTTTCAGAAACGGTGACCAGGCGGGATACTCTTCCATATCCTCGTTTTTTGTCAGCTGTTGTACATCCGAGCCATCCGCCGCCATTGTAAACAACTCGCGTTTGGCGTTACGGATCGAGATAAACGCGATTCTGGAACCGTCGGGCGACCATGTGGGTTTGGTATCGTTGTTGGGATAGTTCGTCAGGTTCACCGGATTCGAGCCATCGGCGTTCATCACGAAAATATCGGTCTTTCTCTTGGCTTTCATGGCCTTTTCGAGGTACTCATCGCCGAGAATAACCTCGTCGCGGGATGGCGGTTTAACATCTTCGACAGGTACAAAGTCACGGTCCGACACAAACGCTATCTTTGTACCGTCCGGTGACCAGCTCGGCAGGGAATCCCCCGTTTCGTTACGGGTCAGGTTGACCTGATTCGACCCGTCCGCATTCATGACATAAATTTCCTGGTTGCCGTCACGCTCCGAGACAAAGGCAATCTTGCTGCCATCCGGCGACCAGCAGGGCATACTGTCCCAGTCGGGATTCCTTGTGAGGTTTACCCTGTTTGAGCCGTCCGTATTCATGACATAGATTTCGAGATTTTTATCGATACCCGTGTCATAAGCGATTTTCGTACCATCCGGTGACCATGAAGGATGACCGTTCCATCCGAATCCATCCACTATTTTCGTCTGATTGCTGCCGTCCGAGTTCATGATAAGTATATCGTAGAATTGCGGAATTCTCCGGTTCGAGACAAAAACGATCTTCGAGCCGTCCGGCGACCATGCCGGAAAACGATTCCTTCCCTGGTTCGCTGTCAATCTGACGGGATCGGTGCCGTCCGCTCTCATGGTATATATATCGTAGCCTCCGCCAATGGTGGATTCGCAGGCAATTCTGGTCGATGTTTCCATTTCGACAGGTTTTCTTCCCATGGGACTCTGGACGGTCTGGGAAGGAGCGATATTCGGCGTGTTTTCCGTTTTTTCGTCTTTGCCGCATGAAACGCATATCATAAGTATTATAAAGCTGATAATCACCGGGATTATAATGGTTGTTTTCATGTTGAATACCTCTGAAAAAACAGTACAGTTTATGTAATAATTGCACATGTGGAGGGTCTGGTAATCGGCTTTATAGAATACGAATTTTACTGTTGACATGCAAACAGTAAAATTGACCGTGCGCTTTTCGGTCGTATATAGTACATTGTATCAAGCACATAAAAAACATCCTTTTCTGATGAAAAAAATAATCTGGTTATTCAGTTAGCCCATAATCGCTAATTTATTATACAAGTATTGTCATTCCCAGGAACGAAGTGAATTGGGAATCCAGTATTATTGCTCCGATGATTAAAGCACTACCGGCTAAAGCCGCAGAAGACAGACCCCTCTCCGGCATTCTGCCGGTATCCCCCCTTCACAGGGGGAAAGCCTGCGGCGCTTTATGCTTCGCGTTCTGTTCCCTTTTACCGCGCAAGCGGCCTCTCCCCTCTGAAGGGGAGATGTCACCGCAGGTGACAGAGGGGTCATAAAAAATCGCGCTAATGCTTTTCGCCTCAAAGGCGAAGGATTTAGACCCGGCGTATGGAAAATTTATGCCTGTGAATTTATATACCCGTTGAAAAACCCCGCGGTCACAACCGGTTTTCGGAAAAAGAATGGGTGCTGTCCGAGCGAGCCGAAGGCTCGTGAGTTCACACATTCCCGAAAAACGGGCAGTGACCGGGGAAACAGGTTTTTCACCGGGTGCCCTTTCCTTGGTTACTTCCTTTGGGCATGCAAAGGAAGTAACATCTAAAAAAAGTGTTCTTAAAAAAATGGGGAGTTGCCACCGATTTACATACCCTTGACAGTAACTAAACAACACATTTCGTCATGGGGCGCGTTAAAAAAGATACTTTTTCATAGCCCTCTTGGTATATTTTATGTAGTAATTGAACTACCGGAAAAAAATAATGTTATAGCGTATATAACAAGTTCAACCTTTTTTCAGGGAGTGTATCAGGTATGGTAAAAAAAATGGTGGCTCTGTTTTCGGTGATCATGATTCTGGGGGCGGCACATCTGTATGCGCTCGAACGCCCTGACATTGAGTTCAAAATCTTCCAGTTCCCACCAACGATGATACCGTGCATCGACGGCAGGACGGACGACTGGAATATCGTCCCCGTAAGTTACGTCATCGGTACCGACCAGCTTTCAGACACCGTAAAGGATCACGAAATGAAAGTCGATCCGAAAGACCTCGATATCAAAGTCCGCGTCGGCTGGGTCAAGGGATTGAACCGGCTCTATTTCCTCTACGAGGCCTATGACGATTACTGGAACATGTACTTCAAGCGCGGCGATATTTTCGAGGTCGTTGTGGACGGCGATCTTTCGGGCGGGCAGTTCATCAACAACGAACAACTGACGACATGGGAAGACAACCACTTCCGGTTCAAGGGAGTGCATGCTCAGAATTACCACATTTTCACTCCGCCCGGAGAGGGCCGCGACTGGTGCATGGTATGGGGCTGCCAGCCGTGGATCGCGGAGCTCCCCTATGCCAATCATGCGTATTCATACAATTTCAAGGAAGGCGAGAGCGGAAAACTCGTCCTCGAATTCTGGATAACCCCATTTGATTACGCGCCATATGACGGCCCTTCGCGGGCAGTCGAGTCAAAGCTCACGGAGAACACCATCATCGGGCTGTCGTGGTCGGTGCTCGATTACGATGAGAACAACTCGGAGTACGAGGGATTCTGGAACCTGTCCCACAAAACGCGGATGGATTCCAACGCATCCTGCCAGGTCGCCTTCAGGCTCATGCCGCTCGAACCAAAATTCGTTCCGGCCATCGGGGCGCAGTGGTCGTTCGAGGTTGTCGACATGGACAGGAGGCTCGTCTATTTCAAGGACCTGTCCCAAGGCAATATCACATCATGGCTGTGGGATTTCGATGACGGCACCACATCGAACGAGCAGAACCCGGTTCACCAGTATGAAAAAGCAGGCGATTTCGTGGTCGTCCTCACCGTGGAAGGCCCCGCAGGCAAGGCGCAGCGGATAAAAGTCCGGAGCGTGGCGGTGCGATAAGCGTAAATAAAAAAATATTTTAGACAGGATTAACAGGATTAACAGGATAAAAAAATTTTAAAAATAAACTACGGAGACACGGAGAAAAAATATTTTAGACAGGATTAACAGGATTAACAGGATTAACAGGATGTGTTTTTTTAAAAATCAACCATGGAGACACGGAGACACGGAGAAAAACCACCGATTACACAGATGACATAGATAGATTTAAACGTAGGGGCACAATGCATTGTGCCCTTTTTTTATCGCCACAGATTTCATAGATTTCACAGATTTTTCCCCTTATGCCTTGTGCCTTATGCCTTGTGCCTTCTGCCTTATGCCTTATGCCTTTTTTTATCGCCACAGATTTCACAGATTTCACAGATTTTTCCCCTTATGCCTTCTGCCTTATGCCTTGTGCCTTGTGCCTTATGCCTTGTGCCTTCTGCCTTATGCCTTTTTTATCGCCACAGATTTCACAGATTTTTCCCTTATGCCTTGTGCCTTGTGCCTTGTGCCTTTTTTTATTAACCACAGAAACGCAGAGAAAAAAAATATAGACAGGATTAACCCGGATTTATCTGAAAATGCATCTGCAATTCCCGGTGCTGAAGCCTCGTCATGGTGTCGGGAGTCGCTGTAACGATGTCATTCCCGAATCTTTAATCGGGAATCCATTTGCAGCCTGCATACATTTTTCATCCTTCATTGTGACTATCTATAGTCATGGAGGTTATTCATAAAACTATTTCACCACAAAGACACAAAGGCACAAAGAGACATAATAGATTATAGTATACATGACGAAATTATTGTTCACGCATGTTTTTTAAAATGTTAGGGCACCCCCCCGTGGTTGCTGTAGGGGCACCCCCCCGTGGTTGCCCACTGTAGAACAAATCCGCGTTCTAGTATAATTCATGAATAGATCGGGTTAAAATATTTTCCTTTATTCATTTTAATTCTCCGTGTCTCCGTGGTTTCATTTCTTCTTTTCGTGTGCTTTTCTTGAAACGCTGATTCCTGGATCGTGTAATCCTGAAAATCCCGGTATCATCACGGCAATCCCGGTTCACAGCGCTGAGAGTACTATCCCATAGCTTTACATCACCTCTCTCACAACCATAAACACCGAACAACTGCTAATCATGTCAATCCCGTCAATCCTGTCAATCCTGTCAATCCTGTCAAAAAAATTATTTCCAATGGTCATTGCGTGCTTTGTGAAAAATTATTTTTTATTCCGGTTAATCCGCAATATCAGTATATATATGCTTCCCATAATAGTAAATAATATCATACCGTGAAATTTTTATTTTAAGTACGTGCAAAATTTCGTATCGCCGCGCCAAATATTTTTATGTGATTTACCGTGGTAAATATGCCAATCGGGTAAGTTCGTTATTTAAGCGTACTTGCTTATCTCATATCTCCCCGATGCCCATGAATAATGAATTTGCAGGAAGAGCCATCGCTGAAACCCCGTGATTACTGGAAAAAACGGGAACTCCTTCAGCGATTTCGTGAAAACATAGATAAGTACCTTACATTTAAGAATTTATATGCAAAAAAACATCCCCGGTGCCCATGAACAGTGCATTCTTCAAAAGGAATTTTCCGCAAATCTCGTGCAGGCAAGGGGTTACAGGAGTCACGGTCACGCGTTTTTAACGCAGTACCCGCTTTTCAGGCATTTACGCCGTATCTTATGTTCTGAATATACACACTATCACAGCGCAACGGTCAATTTTTCAATGATTCGATCCCATAACTGATGAAAAATGCAACAGTTGCGACCATGATGATCGCTGCTCCGGATGTAATATTGAGCGTATAGGAAACCCAGAGCCCGGAGAGGGTGAACACGGCGCTCAATATCGCCGAATACACCATCATGCTTCCGAGCGATTTCGCCATTTTTTCCGCCATATAGGTCGGGATGGTGAGCAGCGCGATAACGAGAATCAGCCCGACAAGCCGTATGGTCATGACAATGGTGAGCGAGGCGAGAACGAGAAGGGCAAAGTAGAGTATTTTCACCGGAACTCCCCGGAGCGAGGCGAACTGCTCATCGTACGAGAGGGCGAGAAAGTCGCGGTAATAAAAGATCACGGCGAGGAGTATCACTGCATCGAGCGCAAGCAGGAGCCATAGGTCGACGGCGGGAATCGTCAGAATGCTCCCGAACAGATAGCTCATGAGGTCTACTGCGTACCCCGGAGTGAGATCGATGAGAATTATGCCGAGCGCCATACCGGCAGCCCACAGAACGCCGATGATCGTATCCGAGCGGTGACGGTTTTTGAAGGTCAGCGCGCCGATAATCATTGCTATGACGACCGAAAACAGGCTCGCACCAAGGAGCGGAGGCAATCGGAAAAAGAACGCCAGCCCGATACCGCCGTACGCGGCATGTGCAATGCCCCCGGATATGAACACCATGCGGTTCACCACAACGAGCGCGCCGATAATGCCGCATGCCACACTGATGAGAAGCCCCGCAATGACCGCGTTCCGCATGAACTCGAACTGAAGCGCCTCAATCAACGTTCTTCTCCTCCTGAACATGGTTCCCCATGCGGAAATATCCCTGGGTGATGAGCTCGACAGGGCAGATGTGCCTCAGCGAAGATTCCGACAGCTTTTTGATCATCTCGGGGGTGAAATCGAGTGATTTGTGGACATGGAGCGTCCTGTTTACATGGGCCACCGTCTTGGCGAATCCGAGTGTGAGCGCATAGTCATGGCTGACAACGATGATGGTCATGGACCGGTTCAATTCCTTCAGTATTTCATATATCTTCGACTGCCCTTCCATGTCGATGCTCGCGGTGGGCTCGTCGAGAATAAGGATATCTGATTCGGTCGCCAGCGCCCGTGCAATAAAAACCCGCTGACGCTGCCCGCTCGAAAGGGTACCGATGCGCTTTCCGGAATATTCGGCTATATCGACCGTCTCCAGCGCTCTTTGGGCTATCTTCACATCCTCACGGGTAAAACGGCGAAGGGATGTATTGTGCGCCAGCCTTCCCATGAGGGTTACATCGAGCACTGTAATCGGAAATTCCCTGTTGAACGAGGTATCCTGCGCCACATACCCGATACGGGTTGCAGCCCTGGCGGGCTCATCGCCGAATACACGAATGATCCCGCGGTCGGGGGCATGGATGCCGAGTATGAGCTTGAGAAGGGTCGTTTTTCCGCCGCCGTTCGGCCCGATAACGGCAAGAAAGTCGTTACGGTCGACGGATAGATTTATGTCCTTTAAAACCGCTTCACCGTTGTATGAAAACCGGACATCCTTCAATTCGATATCGGGTACGGTCATATTCTGTCACCTCAGCGCGGCGCTCATTTTCTCCGCGACATCCTTCAGGTTCTGCTCCCAGTTCTCCGCGAGGGGATCGGCATAAATCACCTTCCCGCCGATGGCATCGGCAATCGTCCGTGCGTTCCTGTCCGAAAACTGCGGCTGCACAAACACGACTTTTATACCGAGCCGTTTCGCCGTATCGATCAACCGGACGAGATCAGCCGGTTTGGGCTCCTTTCCCCCGATTTCGACCGGTATCTGTTCGAGGCCGTACGCACGGGCAAAATATCCCCATGAGGGGTGGAACACCATGAACCGCGTATGTCCGCTCCCGACCGAAAGCCTTTCTTTCAGATACCTGTCGAGGTCGTCCAGCTCCCCGAGGAAACGGTTGTAATTATCGGTGTAAAACTCCCTGTTTCCGGGATCGGCGGAAACAAGAGCGGTATAGATGTGCTCAGCCTGTTTTCTGACGAGCGGCGGCGAAAGCCATACATGGGGATCGTACAGGTCATCGTGACCCGAATGTTCCTCCCGTTCGTTTTTATCTCCCGTATCCATGGGGATTTTATCGATCCCGTCATCCGTATGAACGATACGCATCGTGGAGTTTACGGCCTTGAAACGGTCGAGCCATGACTGTTCGAAGGACATACCTGCCGCGAAATAAATCCTCGAATTCGAGAGAGCGATGAGCTGCTGTGGTTTCGGCTCGAACGCATGCGGCTCCGCTCCGGGCGGCACCATGACGGCGACTTTCACACGGTCGCCGCCGATTTTTTCGACGAAATATTTCTGCGGCAGAATACTGACCGTAACCTGAACCGGTGTCTCCGCCCATGACCATGAACCGGACAGCGCCATCAGAACGGGCAGAATCACAGCGTAAATCCGAACATTCGAAACGACACTTCTCACGGTTCCCTCCGGTTGCACTGCTTACAAATACCGCTCAATGTGACCGAAATCTCCTGAACGTCAAACCCCTCATCAACCTGCCGAACCGAAACCGCTTCATCGCACGAGCATTCACGAAGGCAGTACAGTTTCATGCATTTCAGACACCTGAAATGCGGATGAACGGGATAACCGCTCATCGCAGCCTCGACATACAGCACGCCGGTGGGATCGCTGATTTCACGGATGAGCCCGGACTTATGGAACACCGCGAGCGTTCGATATACGGTGGCAAGGTCGAGAGGGATAACCTCCGAAACACGGGCGTGGAGCTCGTCCGCATTGACCGGGCGCCCGCTTTCGATTATTGCCCGGAGAATAGCGACCTTTTTCGCCGTTGCACGGATATTCCTGTTTCTCAACAGGTGTTTTGTCTCGGTACCGTTCATGGGGATAATATATTGTATATGCAAATGATTTGCAAATTGTTCCGATGCACGGATTATTCCCGATAATATTACTCCGGCGAATACAGAGTGTTATCAGTGTTTTAACCCGATCTATTAATGAATTATATTTGAACGCGGATTTACGCGGATTTGTTTATTATATATCTCTTTCGATATCGCCAATAAAATGTTGCTATAAATAGTAATAATAATATATTATGTCGCTTTGTGTCCTTGTGATGAAATACATTTACGATAACCTCTATGACTATAGAAAATCACAACGAAGGATGAAGAATATATGCAGATATATATGGATTCCCGAATGAACTACCTCGCAGCAAGCTACGAGGTATCAATACCAAAATAATGATAAGGAATCGAAGCAAGCTTCGGGGAATTAAACCCCAAGCGATTAAAGATTCGGGAATGACGTCGTTTCGGCGACTAACGACACCAAGCCGAGGTATCAGCACCGGGAGCTGCACATGCATTTTCAGATAAAAAATTCAGGTTATTGTTCCGGCGAATAAATAATGTTACCGGTGTTTCAAATAGATACCGAAACAGGTTCGGCATGACACAAACCGATGTCGATGTGAAGCCACCGGAGCAAAAACACAACGATACATACTCAGGATGCATAACTGTTTGCATACCCGGTTGCCTTGTGCCTATATTATTGCTCCGGTAGACAAACAATGATATGTAAATGAGGCGCACATGCCGAATATACCAGGCATGACAACACCAGAGATTATTATATAATCCCGGAAGGATAACATGATTTTGTCTCCCGGGGATGAATCCCCGGGCTATTACCGAAAAGCGCCTCCGGCGCTCTGGCCGGCTGTACTCAAGAGTCCCGGCGGGACTTTTCGACAATAGACCGGCATTTCAATGCCGGGCGGCTCACGGTATGAAACAGTCAGAAGTCACTCGTCAATCACCGGATTACTAATCGGGTTCATACCCGGATTCACCATTCTACAGGAACGGAAAATCTGATGAAAATCATAGCCGCAACGAACAGCATATCAATGCCTGTCAGCTCCGGCGGCCGGTATGATGTCATCGTCATCGGCGGCGGAGTTTCGGGTTCCATGGCTGCGATCGCGGCAGCCCGCCACGGCGCAAGGACGCTCGTCGTCGAACAGCATGGGTTCATGGGCGGCGCGCTTACCGCCATGGGCGTCGGCCCTATGATGAGCTTCCACAACGGCGCCGGGAAACAGCTTGTCAGGGGCATTCCCCAGGAGCTCATCGACCGTCTGGGCGCACATGACGCCAGCCCCGGACACATACCCGACAGCATCACCTACTGCAGCACGGTGACCCCGTTCGAGAGCGAATGTCTTAAAATCGAGCTTGAAACCATGCTCGGAGAAGCGGGCGGCAGCATCCTCTACCACTCCCTGTTCGCCGGAGCAACCGTGACCAACGACCGGATAGGGTCGGTGACAATCTGCAACAAATCGGGGCTGAGCCTTTTCGAAGCAGCCGTATTCGTGGATGCCACGGGCGACGCCGATCTTGCCTACAATGCCGGTGTCCCCTGCGTGAAGGGCAGAACATCGGACGGCGCGACACAGCCCATGACCATGAATCTCAAGGTGGGCAATGTCGATACCGTCGCGGTACGGGCTTATGCGGAAAGCCATCCCGAGGATTTTCACTTCACCTTCGGCGCCCGTAAGGGACTGGAACGATTGAAACGGACGCCCCGGCTGAGTCTGGCGGGATATCTCTCCGAATGGGAAGCGGCTAAGGCAAGCGGCGAAATCACCATTCCCCGCGAGCTCGTGCTCTTTTTCGAGACCGCCGTTCCCGGCACGGTCATAGTCAACACCTCCCGCATCCAGGGTCTCGATCCGACAAGCCCGGAGGATGTCAGCCGCGCGGAAACGACCGGACGGAATCAGTGCATGGAGCTGTTTCACTTTCTCAGACGCAGATGCCCGGGGTTCGAAGATGCAGTCAACCTCGGAACATCGGTCCATATCGGCGTCCGGGAATCCCGTCACATCGAGGGGCTCTATGTCGTTTCAGCCGATGACCTCGTCAACGAGCGGACGTTCCCCGACCCTGTCGCCATTGGAGGATATCCGATAGATATCCATTCACCCGACAAGGCTGAAACGCGAACGACACATCTGCGGCCCGAAGCTTCCTATTCGATTCCCATGCGCGCCATGCTCGCGGAAAAACCGCGGAACCTCGTCGTTGTCGGGCGGGCTATAGGCGCTACGCACGAAGCCTCCGCGGCGCTGCGGGTTTCACCAATCGCCATGGCTATCGGTCAGGCGGGGGGAACGCTTGCGACGCTTTCAGTCAAACGCGGAATCGACCCGAATGTATTCGATTATGGCTCGGTGAGGGAAGCGCTGCTGGAGGATGACGTGCTGCTTCCGTGAGCACACGGGCGATGTGGCGTATGAACAAATCCGACCTGGTCACGAGATTTAATAGAACGCGGATTTTCGCGGATCGGGCGGATTAACGCGGATTTTTTTCAACTTTTTTGATGTAAACGATAAATTGTTATTAAAGATAGTATTAATAATATATTATATCGCTTTGTGCTTTTGTGTCCTTGTGATGTAATGCTTTTTTACGAATAGACCCCCATGACTATAGATAGCCGCAACGAAGGATGAAAATGTATGCGGGCTGCAAATGGATTCCCGATTAAAGATTCGGGAATGACGATGTTACAGGGATTCCCGTCATCAGACCATGGCTTCAGCACCGGGAACTAAAGATGCATTTTCAGATAAACTCGTGATAACAAGATTTATCAAAATTTATCACGCGAGGTGTTTGCAAAAGTCCGGATTATTAGAAAAAGCCCCCTTCTTGTCCTGCGGACATCCTTCCCCCGGAGGGGCAGGACATAACTGCAAGCACCACACTATGTTGCCCCCTCCGGGGGAAACAGGCGCGTAAGCACCGAAGGGGGCTGTTGCAGAAAATAAGAGATATTGCATCGAAAATTGGGGAGATTCATTGAAAACCATAGCGTTTTCAATACATTATGCCGATTGATATGAATTTTATCCGGACACTATTGATGGGGAATGTCACATTAATCCTATCCGACATAAAAATATGTTTTTACTGTTGAAAATCATACATTTCAACTTTCAATATCAGAACGATATGGTGAACAAAATCCGTTTTATTGCTTTTTTTATTATCCTGTCCATGTTTCCGCTTTCAGCGTTTGCAGGCGAGGCTGCGCACATTCCCGCGCCTCACCAGAGAGGTTTGCAGGCGCTCGACTGGCTCATGATAGGACTCTACGGCTTCTTCATGCTCGGCGTCGGCTGGTACTACTCCCGTAAACAGAACTCGACCGAGGAATATTTTCTCTGCAGCCGCAACATGGGCTCTTTCGCCATCGGCATCTCGCTGACAGCGTCCATCCTGAGCACCATCAGTTACCTGTCGAAACCAGGTGAGATGATCCGGTACGGCCCGACGCATCTCTGGTCGATTATCGCCATTCCGCTCTACTTCATACCGGTCGGGTATCTGCTGATACCGGCGTTTATGAAATTCAGGATCACGAGCGCGTACGAGCTGCTGGAAAAAAACATCGGCCTGTCCGTTCGGCTCTGCGGCGCGGTCATATTCATACTGGTCCGCCTGTCATGGATGGCGCTCCTCATCTACCTGTCGTCGAAAGCGGTCGTGGTCATGCTCGGCTGGCCATCCGCAATGCTGTCTTATGTCGTTATAATATCAGGATTTATCGCAGTCATTTATACCGCCCTCGGCGGTCTTCGCGCTGTGGTGATTACAGACCTGCTCCAATTTTTAACCCTTATGGTCGGCGCGTTCCTGACGGTTATCATAATCACCATTAAAATGGGCGGTACAGGCGCATGGTGGCCCATCGGATGGCAGCCGAACTGGCAGGTGCAGCCGCTGTTCAGCTTCGATCTTCACATCCGTGCCACCGTGACCGGCGGGATGGTCTATGCGGTTTTCTACTGGCTCTGCACCGCCGGTTCGGACCAGATGGCTATCCAGCGGTATCTTTCCACGAGAAATGTGAAGGAAGCACGCCGTTCGTTTCTCATTTCCTCGCTGGCGTATGCCGCCATAGTCATCGTGCTCTCGGTGGTCGGCATGGCCCTGCTGGGATTTTACCGGATACTACCCGAATACCAGAGCAGGGGCGATGCGCTGTTTACCGGCGCCGATTACCTTTTCCCCGATTTCATTGCAACCTACATGCCGGCGGGAGCCGCCGGGATAATTGTTTCGGGGATTTTCGCCGCGGCGATGTCAAGCCTCGATTCCGGCATCAATTCGATTGTCAGCATCATAACAGTCGATTTCATCGACCGTTTCAGGAAAAAAATCCATGACCAGAGCTTCGATGTCAGACAGGCAAAATATCTGACATGGGGCATCGGCGTCGCCATCGTTCTCATGAGCTCGCTCATGGACAAAGTGCCCGGCAATGTCACCGAGATAACGAGTAAGACCAACGGTCTGTTTATCGGCCCGCTCTTCGGTCTTTTTTTCATGGCACTGTTTGTGCCGTTCGCGACATCGTTCGGGACAATCGTCGGGGCCATATACGGTCTCGCAGCCGCGGCAGTGATCGCCTACTGGGATGTTCTGACCGGGGATCAGGGATTGAGCTTCCAGTGGATAACCGCCCTGTCGCTCGTGGTGCATATTGCAGTCGGTATCCCGCTGAGCCTGATTCCGCTGAAAGGCAAGGGCTGGCGGACGGTGACCGGGTGGAGTGTGCTTGCGGCTATTCTGCTGGGGACCGGATTTTGTGCGATCGTGGGGTGGCAGGTATAAGCGGGCTCTCTTAAAAAGAGGGTAAAACCTTTATAACCCGACCATAGAACGCGGATTTACACGGATTGGTTTTTTTTAAATATTTTTTCCAGATGTGGCGATTAATTGTCACTAATAATAGTAATAACAATCTCTTATGATTTTTTGTGTCTTTATGGTGAAATATTTTCGTGTATAATAAGGATTAATGGACCTTATTATTTTATCCGGTTATCCGGTTTGATAAGCATAGGAAACCTTTTTAATCAGAATTGATAATTTCTTCCGATAGTATGTGATCCCCCCTGCCTGC
>JAJFUH010000095.1 GCA_021372535.1 bacterium | reverse complement strand
CAGGTCATGATAAGGGTGGTCGAGTTTTTTTTTCAAGAATACAGGAAAGAACCATATAAAATAATACATAAAAATTCTTTATGCCCTTAAATGATTAAAACAGAACACCAGTTGATCATACCTTTTATACTAAACAATATTCAGAAGATTCTCTTTTTGTTCCAGTAACCTGTGAGCGCCCTCAAGAGAATATTTTTCTTCATCCACCAGAATCTTGACAAATTGAGCTCTTTTAATATCTTCCTTCGAATATCGACGGAATTTCCGGACTCCGCAGGTTACATACACAGGACGAACGATACCCTTGCGTTCCCAATACCGTAACCGTTCAAATGAAATCCCGATTTTTTTTACCGCTTCTTCAGTTCCATACCTGTTATCACTCATTTTCATAGAATATCCTTTCGACGATTTTGATAAATAACTGTTACTGTTTTCAATCATTTATAGAGTAGATACACCGATATAATTGATGTAAAACAGAATAGTTACGATTATTCTTATATAATTTGAGTTAGAATTTATAGAGAAAAAACATTGAAATCAACAGGGTTTTACTGGTCATATAATGGGTATAATATATACCCATTATATGACGTATTTAACCGTATCGCACAGATTATAATGAAAAGAAAAGTCCGGAATATTTGCGCTATGCCGATGCAAATATCTAATAATCTTACTAATCAAAAATGCTGGAGAAAAGTCGTGAGGTTGACATTTTTATGGGTAATATTTAACTTCTTCCTGATATTTTTACGGTGTTTCTCGACAGTCTGGGCAGAGATATTCAGAATTTTTGATATCTCTTTGGTAGTAAGACCGCTTTCGATGAGGGCGGTAATTTCAATTTCACGCGGGGTCAGTTTCAGAGTATCTTCCGATATTTTTCTGCCGAATGAAGATGTCAGATTCTCCAGCATATGCCTGAATAAAATAAAATACTCATTAGATTCACCCTCCAACGTTAATTTATTTAAAAATGGAATTAAAATCTCGTTAACATTTGTTATGACATCATCCTTAATTGTATTTTTTTCGATCTCGATATGCCCGATGATCTCACGCAGGGCAATATTTTTCTGTTCCAGTTCCGTTTTTTGCTCTCGGAGCTTTGCCTCCGATATTTTCAGCGCTTCCTCTGCCTGTTTCCGATCAGTTATATCCCGAAGAATACCGGTCAGCCCGACAATATTCCCATGGTCGTCCCGCTGAACCATGCCATTGTCCTCGAACCAGCGGATGTTCCCCTTTTTATCCCTCATTCTGAACTGCGAAGGAAATTCTTCTCCCTGGGTTAAAGACCGCTGAAAATCGATCATAACACTCTCTCTGTCCTCGGGAACAACAAATTCAAAAAAATCACGTGATAATGCATCATCGAGGCTGTATCCGTAACGGAGAATCTGAGGACCAAGGTGGGTTATCGTTCCCTGTGCATCGATTGAATAAATAATGTCATTGATACTTTCGGTGAGCCTGTGATATTTCTCTTCGCTTTTCCGGACAGCTTTTTCTGCCAGCCACCGCTGGAGAGAAACCGAAGCCTGATTGCAGAAAATCTCGACCAGTTCCATATCAAGCGGTTCCGCTCCTTTAAAGGTCACGATAATGGTCGTACCATAAATATTCCCTTTACTCACAAAACCTATTCCATATATATCAGCAATATGCAGCATCGACTCCAATGTCTTACAGACAATTTGAGGTATCATTTTAAACGACAGGGCATAAATGCCTCCCTCAATTTTTTCAAGTTTACCTCTCTGGATTGGTTCTCGCTGTTCATCGGTCAGCTTGAAAGTCATTCCAACCGGGTGTCTTTTCAGCATTTTTACAACGTTTTCCAGCCTGTTTCCAAGACCGATAACCGCCCTGGTTTCAAGCAAGGATTTTGACTCGTCACATGAGTTTATAATAATAACCGCATCACCGGTGATTTCTTTCAGCTTATTACCGATAGCCTGGTATATGTTTTCATCGGGCGATATCTGTACCAGTTCCATCGCTTTCTGGGCAAGAATCTCCATTCGTTTTGTATTGCGTTTTTCAATATTCTCTGCACTTTTCCTTTTGGTGATGTCCAGAATGATACTCTGATAATGGGTGTTTTCTTCCTGTGGATTGCATATTGTTTTCGAATGATCTCCTATCCAGCGCACATCTCCCGATATTGTAATCAGACGGTATTCCTGATAAAACTCTGTAATATTTTTCCGGGCACAATCTGCTATCTCTGATACAAATTTTGGTAAATCATCAGGATGTATGATACCGGTCCATGATACTTTACCCGAAAGAAAATCTTCAGGTTGATAGCCGAACTGTCTGATGTTGTCAGAAACGAATTCTACCGGCCAGCTGTGTGACATCTTCCAGAAAAGTACGATTGCCGGACTTCGATTGATAATGGATCGGAATTCCTTCAGTTGTTCATATATTTTCTTGTATTTTTCCTCTGACTTTTTTCGTTCGGTGATGTCTCTTCCGATTCCGAGAATCGCATATGGTTTGCCGTTGCGGTATATAAGCGTGCCGTTAGTCTGTATATGAATATGTTTTCCTTCCTTGTTCCTCACTATAAACTCGGTAAAACCCTTCTGATATCCGATCCTGATTATTTCTTTCATGGTTTCAATGGCTTTATCAACCTGTTCGCTCGCGATTATTGTTGAAAAATCAGCTGTACCGATTTCTTCTTTTTTATAACCGAGCAGTTTCAAAGCCGCAGGATTTGCATCCAGGAACCTTCCATTAAAATCATGGATATATACCAGATCAACTGTTTTTTCAAACAGTGTGATGAATTCATCTTCATAAGAAAGTCCTGTCATAGTACGCCCCATTGATAGATCAGAATATACCTGTCATAAATTATCCCCTGCTTCGGCATGCGATGTTTTTCCAGCAAAAACTAACCAACTTCAGCAGAATACATCTTCTTTTTCATGTCGAAAGTAACAATTATATGAGTTCCGTAATGCCGGGAGAACTTTTCATAAAATTAAAGCCGATTTTCGGGAAATTCTTTCGACGAATATAATGATATCTTTTAAAATCAGTATATAATATAATCACTCATATTTCAAATAAAATCAACTTTGTTATCCCGTTATTATTTGATCCGGAAAGATTCAGAATTTTCAACAGAACGGCAATTTATCAGGTCATGATGATTTGTCGAGAAATTCGTCATGATTTGTATTGACAAGAAACCATGAGTTATTATACTTATTATAATGAGTGAGCACACAGGTGTCCAAACAGAAAGTTTACCATGGCCAAACTTCTCTATCAGTCTGTTTATGACGACCTCAAATACCGTATCGTAACGGGTACGTATCCCCCGGGAACCGCTCTGCCTTCCGAAACAGGGCTTAAAAACGAATTTCATGTAAGTAGTATTACTGTCCGCCGTGCTATTCAGGAGCTCGTTTTCGACGGTCTCGTTGAAAAACGTCATGGTATCGGCAGCTTCGTCCGCGACAAATCACGGGAAACAGAAGTAATCGGTCTTTCAAGCTTCACAACCGATGTGGCGGCCGGAAGACTGAGAATCGTGCGCACCCTCCTCGTTGATGACATGGTTCCGGCCCGCAAGGATATCGCGGAAAAACTCGGTGTGCAGCCCGATTCGATGCTGCGGCATCTGGTACGGCTCGATACCATAGGAGGCAGCCCTTTCTCGCTGGACGAAGTATACATCTCCCCTGTTCCCGGCAGCTTCATATCCCGTGATATCGCGGATTCACCGCTCTTCATGCATCTTTTACAGGAAAAGGCCGGTTTATGCTTTGTCCGTACCGAGTATGATATCCGGGTGCATAAAGCCGGGCAGCGGGAAAAGGAGTTTCTCGGTGTTGATGAATCGTCTCCTCTCCTCATCACGGGAGAACTGATTTTCGATGCATCCGACCATCCCGTACTCTGGATTGTAAGCACCTATCCCGCATACCGTTGCCGCCTGAATGGCACGGTAAAGCTCGTTCAGCGGTCAACACCCTGTGGTACCATCGGAGAATGACATGATCGCCGGTGCAGCGAAAATCGATATAATCCCCCGTGGAAACGTCTGGATGGACGGCATGATCCGCGGGCACAAATCCACGGGAATCCATGACCGTATCTTTGCTCGGGCGCTTGTTCTGGGGTCGGACGACAGTATGGAACATGCCTGCGCACTCATTTCGGTCGAAGTCTGCGGCATTCGCGGCAGTGATGCTCATCTCATGAGGGAATCGATCGCCCGCGAGACAGGAATACCGCCGGAACACATCGTTATCGCCGCGACGCACACTCATTCGGGGCCTGCAACGATCGGTTTCTTCAATCCCGTCGAGGATGGCTATATCGGAGAACTTCATGAAAAGATTACGGAGGTCACACGCGATGCCGCCCGCAACACCGGGCCTGTCGCCGTCGGTTTTGCATCTGGTGCGGAGAATACCATCAGCCATTATCGCCGCCTTCTCGCCGAGGACGGGCATGTGGTCATGAACTGGGAGCAGTACCCTGCCGAAAAAATCATCGGGCCGCTCGGAGAGACCGATTCAGAGGTCGGCATTGTGAAGTTCGCCGATGCCGGAAATCCCGGAACTGCACGATGCCTGCTTTTCAACCATGCGGGACATCCCAATGTGCTGTCGGGTGACAATTACCGTATCAGCGGCGATTATCCTGGTTACGCGGCGCACCTCCTCGAAAACGAGTACGGTTGTACGGCGCTATTCCTCAACGGCGCCCAGGGAACCATGGATATCGACGGCCTCAGGGACCGTGACACGGAAGGGGTCGAAAGGACAGGCAGTGCGCTCGCCGCTGCCGTAGCGGAAACAGCGTGCCGTATCGATCTTTCGCAGGATTTGAGAATCCGAACCGGGCATGTCCGGTACACACTGCCTCCGCGAATGATAACGGCTGATGAATTATCATGGGCGGAACAGGTGATTGCCGCCACCGGAGGGGCTGTCAGGACGATGGCGGATGGAGTCGGCGACGATTACAAGGCGCTTCTCTTCAAACGTCTCCATGAACAGGAAAACCGTGACATCCCGGCGGAACATACCTGCATCGCGATCGGCGACTGTGCGCTGATCAGTTTTCCCGGCGAGCTCTTCACAGAAATCGGTCAACGCATAAAACGTGAAAGCCCATTTAGTTATACCTATATAATCGGCCTCGCCAATGGTGAAATCGGCTATGTCCCCACTGCGAAAGCAATCGGTGAAGGTGGATATGCCGTGGAAACCCGTGAGGTGTGCGACAATGCAGAAGAGATTATCGTTTCACATTGTCTGGAACTGCTGAATAGAGTATACGGGACTTGAAATATTAAGGCACGAGGCACAAGGGAAAAATAAGAAAACATCCCTCTATAACAGAGTAAAAAAGGAGCATACACCTATGGAGGAAAAGACGATGAAATATAAACCAACCGGAATGAAGTTTAACTGGTGCAAAATGACACTGGTTATTATGGTTCTTTGTATGGCGGCCTTGTCTTCCTGTACTCTATGGGCGGCTGAAATGAAGGCAGGGACAGCTAAGGCTGTTATCACTCCAGAAAAACCGTACCCCCTGACATCAGGGAAACTCCAGACCGGCGAGATGCGCCCCCCCGAGGGGAAAACCCATGATTTATACGCGAGAGTACTCGTCCTCAACGATGGAACCACCCGTCTTGTCATTGTGACCTACGACATGAACAGCTTCGATGTCGCCACGCCAATTCTCCGTGAACGGTGCAGGGACAAACTGGGAATAGACCCTTCCTGTCTGCTCCTCATTGCGACCCATAACCACCAGGCGCCCATGCCTCGGTGGGCGGAGAATTTTCCCCATCAGCGGTGGCTGGCCGAGAAAGTTTTCGGGCTCATCAAAACGGCGATTGCAAATGAACAGGGCCCGGTGAACCTTTTCTTCGGCTCCGGCAACGGGTATTTCATCAGAAGTTCGGGAAATGCTCCGGTGGATTATGAGGTTCAGGTACTGAAGGTGATGTACGGGGATAAAGTCCTTGCGATGCTTTTCAACCATCCCACGCATGTGATGACAACAGCGGACAATATAATCGATGTCGGTCATCCCGGATATGCCATGGATGAAATAGAGCGGCAGATTCCCGGGGTGCTCGCTCTTTACGGCGATGCATGCGGAGCAAACCAGTTCGTCATACCTCCCGAGGGAGTCGATAAGCCTGAGGGTGCGAAAATCATCGGCAGTCAGCTTGCCCGTATCGTTCTCGATATTGCCAATGGCTCCATGGAGGACATAACCGGCCCGATTTCGAGTAAAATGGAGGTCATCCCGCTGCCGTTTGCTCCCCCTCCCTCCTACGAGGAGGCGCTGGCGCTGGCAAAGGACGTTCCTCTCGACATCGGCATCGTTCATGGCAAAAACAGGGATACCAACTGGATCAGAACTCTTCTGAGTTACTATAAGGAAGGAATGCCGTTTCCGACAAAATCAACCGATCTTGTCTGCATCGACGAGGGATACCTGACAAGAAAACCCGACAAACCGAGAGCCTTCCCATGCCGTATCGAGGAGGTCATAGCGGCAAAAATAGGCCCCATGCCGCTCGTCGTGTTGCAGGGAGAGGTCTGCGCACCCATCGGGATGCGGATCAAGGATACGTTTCGATGCAGTATGCCGATCATGGTTTTCGCATACATGGGCGAGCAGAACATCTATATACCGACCCGTGAACTGGTGAGGCTCGATGCATATCAGTCGCAGGTAATCCGGATTCAGTATGGATCCCCGTGCGGGTGGGCGCCGGAAGTTGAGGATGACATGGTGAACGGGGTTATCGAACTCGTCAAATCGACTCTCGAAAAATAGCGCTCAGCTTGTATAAGTTGAAATATTTCACCACGGAGACACGGGGACCACGGAGAAAAACAGTGATTTCATGTGTGCATTTTCCTTTTGTTATCTCAGGATATGCCAAATATTACTTTAAAAAGAAGAACCATGTTAGAGAATACATAACATCACAAGCAGTTATATAAACCGGAAGGAGATCACGAGTGAGCGAAAAACTGGCTATCAGCGGCGGAAAACCGCTTCTGAAACGCTCCGATTATAAAAACTGGCCCATCATTACCCATGACGACCGTCGGTTCATCAACGAGGTTCTCGACAGCGGCATAGTCGCCGGAGGAACAGCGCCGCAGGTCGTCGCGCTCCAGAAAGAATGGGCGGAATTCACGGGATCGAAATACTGTCTTACCACAGCGAGCGGAACCGCAGCCCTTCACATGGCTCTTGCGGCGGTCGGCGTCGGCCCGGGCGACGAGGTAATTGTCCCGGCATACACTTTCCTCGCAACAGCATCGAGCGCTCTCCACCAGATGGCGATACCCGTGTTCGTGGACATCGACCCAAGAACCTACACCATGGACCCCTCGCTGCTCGAAGCCGCCATCACCGGGCGTACGAAAGCAATCATCCCCGTCCACATCCAGGGATGTCCCGCCGATATGGATCCGATTCTTAAAATCGCCCGCAGGCACAACCTGTTCGTCATCGAAGACGCCTGCCAGGCTCACGGCGCCATGTACAAGGGCAGAATGTGCGGCACCATGGGACATGCCGGGGCATTCAGTCTCAACAACCTCAAGAACCTCTGCGGCGGCGAAGGCGGACTCTATGTCACCGACGATCCCGACCTGCTCAAAAAGGGCGACCTTGTCCGGTACTTCGGGGACGAGGCCGACGAACGGACCCTCAGGCAGAAATACAACGCCT
The DNA here is from genome assembly GCA_021372535.1 of bacterium. NCBI lineage: Bacteria > bacterium. Next base: position 10,946 of record JAJFUH010000095.1, on the reverse strand, counting down.
CAATTCTCGGTTACATGTACCGTAACCAGGAGCTCCCGGCGGCGCTTGCGCGGGGGCAGCTGAAACACCTCAACGAGCTCAACGATGCCCGTATTCGAAACGCCGGATACCTGACCCATGCGTTGAGTACGATTCCGGGTGTTATCCCGCCGTACTGCCCGCCGGACTGCCGGCATGTCTACTGGTTCTACGCCGTCCGTTTCGACCCGGAAACGGCAGGAGTGGACATCGAGCCCCGGAGATTCAGAATCGCTGTCGAAAAGGCCCTTCACATGGAGGGTGTCATGGTCGGACAGTGGCAGGTTATGCCGGTTCCCGAACAGGATATTTTCAGGAGCATGATCGGGTACGGAAACCGGTATCCCTGGGCGATCAACGAGGCGAAAGGCATCACATACCGGTACAGCGGCGACGATTACCCGGTGGCGAAGAATCTCTGTGACACCTATACCAATATCCACGGCTTTACACCTCCGAACGGCACCGACCTTCTTGAGAAGATCATCGAAGGATTCCGGAAGGTTTTCGGTAACCTCGACGAGGTGGCAGCCCATGCGGATGACGATATAACTCCGGGCTTCGACGGCGGGCTTTATGGTGTGGGATAAACAACCAGGTAAAACTGACAGCGGGTCATATCCAACAGATTCTTAAACACGAAATACTTTATGGACAGGAAAGTATTTTAATTGTGTTTGTGCTTTTAAAGTAACATTCTTTTTATAACACGAGGCAGAACCAATGAAAAGCAGAGGACTGTACGGTAAAAAATACCTCGATATCGAGGAGCGGATGATCGGGATCGGCCCGCCCGATGAGGATCATGTCGTTGTCCGTGTCCGGGCATGCGGTGTGTGCGGCACCGACATCAATTTCGTGCGTGACTGGGAAGAAGGATATATGCCGCTCGGGCACGAAATCTCCGCAGAGGTTGTCGAAGCAGGGAAAAACGCGCTCCGCCATGTAAAACCGGGCGATACGGTCATCGTGGAAGACTGTTCCATGTGCGGAGTCTGCAAGGATTGCAAGAGCGGGCATCCAGAATTCTGCCGGAACATGTACACCATGGAAAACCAGCCAGGTATGGGTGAGTACATGTCAGTACGGTACAACAGTCTCGACAAATACGAAGGGCTTGATCATGTATCCGCCTGTCTCACCGAACCGCTCGCGGTTTCGCTCACCTCGGTTATCAACGCGCAGATACCTCCCGGCGGAAGCGTAGTCGTGCTCGGTCCAGGCCCGCTCGGTCTCATGTCGGCCCGTGTGGCGCGTCTCCGTGGCGCAGGATTTGTGGCCATAACAGGACTGTCCGCCGACAGCGAACGTGAACGCGCCCGTCTCCGTCTCGCCGAGCGGTTCGGCTGCGACCTCGTCATCGAGACTGAAAAACAGGATATCGGCGAGGAGATAAAAAAACGGTTTCCCGACGGAGTCGACCGTGTCATCGTTTCATCGCCGCCCGAGAGTATCCGCGATGCTTTGAGGATCATCCGGTTTGGCGGCATCATTACGTTTTACGGTCTCCATTTCGGTGGAAAGAGCGCCATTACTATCGATATAAACGATCTGATTTTCAGGAAGATAAGCCTGATTCCCACCTTTGCTGAACCGGCGATCAATTTCCCGGTCTCGAACAGGCTTCTGAGGGACGGTCTTGTCGATGCGAAGGCGCTTGTTACCCATACATTCGGGTTCGGCGACGCTCCGAAAATCATGAAGGCGGTCATCGACGGCACCGAGCCGGTAATCAAGGCGGTCATGCTCCCTCATGGATAATAACGGCAATTGACGACAACGGCAATTATTGTATAAAGAAATGACAATCGCATTCCGTTCGGAAAAATACTGAATAGAGGAAAATAACTTTTCATTCATCATTCATAAACCGAAGCGTATGAATACAAAACACATCTCTTTCAAACCAGCGAGGCTTTTTCTATATCTCGTTCTCTTGCTGACAGTTATAATGCCCCGTTCTTCGCTGGCGGGCGATGACGAGCAGTCCAGGGAACGCCGCGAGCGCTGTGTTACCATTCTCCGCGAGGAACTTGCGGCCGATGGCGCTTTCTGGGTGAATGTGCATGCAGCCGAGGCGCTCATCGGAAATGTCTATCCCGAGGGAGTCGAAGAGCGCATATCGGCGCTTTCCGGAAAACCCGGATCGAGCATTGTCGGCATCTCGCGGGTTATGGCGAGACTGAAGCGGAAAAACGCCGTCCTCTATCAGAACTATGTCAACACCATCCGCGACGAGTTTCTCAATCCCGGTTCGCCGAACAGAATCGGCGCTCTTGAAAGCCTCGGAAAGCTCGGGTACAGTGAACGTCTTCCCGAAATAGTACGCCTTGCGGACGAAGGCGGAAGCGATATCAGGGGATTCGCGCGGTGGGTGCTTGCCAACTCCGGCAGCGCGGGCGACGAAGCGTATCTCGCCGAACTGCTCTCCTCCGGGGAACAGAAGGATTACTTCTATGCATCATACGCCCTCCGCTTCATGAGCACTATACGGCCGGAAACGCTCGCCCTTCTCGAATCGTGCGCCAGGAGGCTGAGCCACGATGCGCCGTACCGCGCCTATGTGGCGAGCGCGCTCTTTGTCCATGCGCCGCCGGAAGGGAGAGCGGAAGCCCGATCCGACCTTGTATCCTATGCGGAAGGCCAAAAAACCGACAGGTACGAAGTCTGTGAAGCGCTCGCCGTGCGGGGAGATACATCCGATATTCCGTTTCTCGAAACACTGCTGACTGATCCCGAACCTGATGTCAGGGTCGGCGCCGCCAATGCCATTCTCAGGATAGAGCGCCGTGAGTTCCGCGGATTGCGGTGGCCGGACTGGGGCGTAATTGTGCTCTACGGGTGCGCCATGCTCGGTATCGGTCTGTATTTTTCAAAGAGGCAGAAAACAACGGACGAGTACCTTGTCGGGAGCAGGCAGGTGAACTCGTTCGTGGCGGGAATATCGCTCTTCGCCTCGTTTTTAAGCACCATTTCCTATCTTGCCATTGCCGGGGAGATCATCAAGCACGGCCCGCTCGTATTTCTCATTCATATCGCATCCTTCCCTGTTGTTTACTTCATAACCGCCTATTTTTTCATACCGTTTTTCATGAAGCTCCCTATCACGAGCGCGTATGAAATCATCGAGAAACCGCTCGGCAAGGGTGTGCGGATCATGGGGTCGTTTATCTTCCTGCTCACCCGGTTCGTGTGGATGGCGCTCCTGATCTATCTGACATCGAAGGCGCTCGTGGTTATGCTCAATTGGGATGAACGGTATATACCGCTTATTTCCATCGCGGGTGGAATAATAACGGTTATCTACTCGACCATCGGAGGCCTTCGGGCGGTTCTCGCGACAGATGTGACGCAGTTTTTCATACTTCTGCTCGGAGCGGTCCTCACGGTTGTCATCGTCACCGTGCGGATGGGTGGCGCAGGCGCATGGATTCCCACCGAATGGGCGCCAAACTGGGACAGGCTTGTCTTCTTCAGCTTCGATCCCTATATAAGACTCACCATATTTTTCACCATTCTCCATATAATCGCATGGTGGGTGAGCACCGCGGGTTCGGATCAGATGGCGATTCAGCGTTTTGTGGCGACAAGAAATGTCAAAGCTGCCCGCAGGACGTTTCTCTTTACAATGATCAGTGAAAAAACGCTCATTTTTATTCTCATATGCGTCGGATTTTCACTTCTGAGCTTTTACCGGGCGAACCCCCATTATATTCCCGACGGGAAGGACCTGATCACCGACGCCGATTTCCTGTTCCCTAATTTCATCGCGAATTACATGCCCATCGGGATTTCGGGACTCGTTATCGCGGCCATCTTTTCCGCGGCCATGTCGAGCCTCTCATCGGGAATCAACTCGACCGCGGCGGTCATTACAACGGATATCATTCCGTGGCTGACAAAAAAGGCAGGTACAGATTTCGATCATCTCCGGCTGGCCAAGCTGAGCAGCCTAGTCGTGGGTGTGCTCGTTGTCGCCATAAGCTCGATCATGGGAAAGGTTCCGGGAAATATCAATGAAGTGACCGCAAAAACGAACGGCCTGTTCATCTCGCCGCTCTTCAACCTGTTCTGCATGGCGCTCTTTGTCCCATTCGCCACACCGTTCGGAACTGTTATGGGGAGCATTTACAGCTTCGCTTTCGCCTGCGTCGTCGCGTTCTGGGATGTGATGACCGGACGGCCCGGCATAACCTTCCTCTGGATCGGTCCCGGCTCGCTTGCTGTAGGGATTTGCACAAGCCTCCTTTTCAGCCTCATCCCCGTAAAGGGCAAAGGACTCTATGCATACATCTTCTGGAGTGTTATATTACTTGCGCCGATACTTACATTCTATGGCGTGTTGTGGTTTATATAAAGGAATGTTCAATACGCGAAACTGTATCAGTCATCAGAATGAGGTCCTACCCATGGATACCATCATACCCGAGAGGGCACGGCTGACCGGCGTCTGGTCTGCAGCGCCCACGCCCCTGACCGATAACATGACAGTCAATACCGACGATGTAAAACGCATGGTCGACCACCATCTCAGCCTCGGAGTCAACGGCCTTTTCCTCGCAGGGAGTAACGGCGAAGGCCCATGGCTCCCCGATCACGAGCGCAGGATACTTGTTCGTACGGTAGTGAAGCATGTCGCGGGAAAGCTCGTTATCGCAGTACAGGTCACCGACAATTCCATGGCCCGTGTGCTCGATAATTCCCGCATGGCAGCCGAGGACGGCGCCGATATTGCGGTTATCGCGCCGCCGAATTTTTTCATGAACGCAACGCCCGCGAACCTGACAAACCATTACATCGGGGCAATCCGCCGGAGTCCGCTTCCTGTCGGCATTTACGACCGCGGCAGCTTCGGTCCGGTTTCTGTTCCGGCGACTGTGCTGAAGAAGGTATATCTCGAAAAGAACGTTATCATGATCAAGGACAGTTCTCTCGATCCCGAACACACCCGTACAGCCCTTGCAGCCCGTAAAAAGCGGCCTGAGCTCAGCCTCCTGTCAGGGTACGAATTCGATTGTGTCAAGTATCTCGAGATGGGCTATGACGGGCTTCTTCTCGGCGGCGGTGTTTTCAACGGCCACCTTGCAGGCAGAATTCTCGAAGCGGTGCGTGCCGGCGACATCAAACAGGCACAGCGTATCCAGAGAAAGATGAACCGTATCATGTACGCCATCTACGGCGGCAGAAATATCTCATGCTGGCTCTCGGGTGAAAAGAAGCTTCTCGTGGACATGGGAATCTTCAGCACATGGAGAAATTTCCCGAATTACCCCCTCACTCCGTCATGCATCCGGGTAATCGGGCGGATTCTGAAAGAGGAGAGAGACGTGCTGTTTCCGGAGAAAGGGGTTCTGGGGCGATGACAAAAGAGGTCATGGAGCGACGCGCTTCCGATAACGTGTATCTCCACAAGGATTTTCACGGCGCGCTGAGCACGGGGATCGAGTATCTGCATACCCGCTACGGAGAAGAGGCTGTGCGCGAGTATCTCCATCAGTTCACTATCGCTTACTATGCCCCTCTTGTGACGAGCCTTGTCGAAGAGGGCCTGTCCGCCCTCAGGGAGCATTTTGAAAATATTTATGGCATCGAGGGCGGAAAAATCGAAACATCGCTCTCTGTTGATGAGCTTTTAATATATGTGCTGTCGAATCCGGCAGTCGAACACATGCGACAACACGGGTACACCATCGCCCGCCTCTACCGTGAAACGATCGAATCGGTGAATAAAGCGCTCTGCCTTGGCACTCCCTATACGTTCGAGCTTGTCGAATATGACGATGCCACGGGGCGGAACACCCAGCGTTTTTTCAGGAGGCGTTCATGATTACCTGCACCGATTTCATCCCCGCATACAGCGAGCTGTTTAAATATCTTGAAAGCAGGGGCGGGAAAGACGCTGTCGTGGACTTCTGGAATTATCTTTCTGACAATTTTCTGGGTAATCTCAGGAGTCTTGTGGAAGAGCACGGCCTGCGGGGCTGCTGGATGTACTGGAGCCATACGCTCAACGAGGAAGCCGCCGATTTTACCATGGAGCTTGACGAGGAAGCCGGAGAATTCTCCATAACCATGCATACCTGCCCATCAAAGGGAAGACTTCTCGAGTTGTCACATTTCGCCCCGTACCCCGATTACTGCGAACACTGCAACGTTTTGTACCGCCGTGTGCTCGAACCGCTCGGGTATGAATACTCGATTGATCTTTCCGAATGCGAAAAAGCCAAATGTAAGGTAACAGTAAAGAAGAGAGCCTGACAGGGAAGGAAACAACTGTCCATGAAAGCATTGAGTCTCATCGACTGGATTATTTTTATCGGATATCTGGTCACGATATTCGGGATCGGCGTGTATTTTACCAAACGGCAGAAATCCAACGAGGATTATTTTGTCGGGGGACGGAAAATGAACTGGATTGCAGTGGGCATTTCACTGTTCGCCACTTCGTTCAGCTCCATATCGTTTCTCGCATATCCCCGCGAGGGCGCGTATGAAGATTATCATTTATTCCTGACATTACTCTTTATACCATTCGTTATCGTTCCCCTTTTATGGTTCATCTACGTGCCGCTTTTCCGCCGCCACAATCTCGTCAGCATCTATGAGTATCTCGAGATACGGTTCAACCGCCCGATGCGCCGTCTCGGAACCCTTCTGTTTGCAGGGTATGCAATCGGATGGATGGGCAGCATGCTCTACGGCATGGGGCTTATCATGCAGTCGGTCATGGGACTGACCGAAGCACAGATGGTCTGGATGCTCATCGGCATCGGCATGGTTGCGGTCGTGTATACAACCCTCGGGGGAGTCGAAGCGGTCGTCTGGAGCGATGTTCTCCAGACAATCATTCTCGGCGGATGTATGTTTATAGTACTCTATCTGGCGCAGCACCATATTGAGGGTGGATTTTTGAAGGTAATCACATATGGCTCCGAACACAACAAATTCCGGATGTTCAACATGCACCTCGATCTTCATGAGCGCCGTAATTTTTTCTCCGCATGCGCATTCGCGCTGTTCATGTATCTGCCGGGGTATACCGTGGCGCAAACCACGGCGCAGCGGTATGTGAGCACCAGAAATCTGGCTGAAGCCCGCCTGTCGCTGCTCATCAGCGGGATTGTCTCCACGGTTGTGTGCCTGACGTTCTTTCTGGTCGGGACAACCCTGTACGTTTTTTACAATAAGCCCGGTGCAGCCGGATTTCCCGAGCTGTTCAGGGAGGACCAGCTGCTGCCGCACTTTGTCGCCACCGTGATACCCTCAGCCGGATTGGTCGGCCTCCTGCTCGCAGGATTGTTTGCGGCGGCCATGAGCACCATCGACAGCGGCATCAACAGCCTGACAGCCGTGATTGTATATGACTGGCTCTCGGGCCGCGATATCGGTGTGGCTACAAGCAGGTTCCTCAGCGGCTTTTTCGGCGTTCTCGTTATCGCGGCGGCCCTTGTGGCACCGTATCTGGGCGAGCATCTTCTAGAGATAATCGCCAAGATAACCGGAACGTTTCTCGGTCTGCTGCTCGGAATTTTCATCCTCGGCATGTTCGTTCCGGGCGCGAATGCGGGAGGTTCATGTATCGGGTTTATCGCTGGAGCACTGGCCCTGTACATGGTCTGGACATGGACAAGCCTACCCCACTGGTGGTACGGCGGCGTTACTATTTTTACCACGGTGATAGTCGGGATTCCGGCAAGCCGGTTCTTTGAAAAACCGACCGCCGAACAACTGAAAGGGTTGTTTTCGTTCCACAATTCTGAAAGACAAAGTGACTAAGGAGCAAAGAGACAAAAGGACTGATCGACAGAGGTGATATCGAATTGAGGGGGACAGCGTGAAAAAAAACATGATTTCAATCGAGCGGAGGAAAAAACTCACGGCTCATATCGGTGTTTTCGGGGTCGGACATTATACCTACTGGTCGCAGTTCGAGGGGCTTCTTGACGAAATGCACCGAAAGCAGAGGGTTTTTGTCGATAAAGTCAGAAAGAACGGCGTCACGGTCACCGATTTCGGTCTCATCGATGATGCCCGCGGGGCTTACGCTCTCCTCCCGAAGCTGAAAGCGGCGGCTCCCGATCTCATTTTCTGCGACATGGTCACCTATGCCACATCCTCGACTTTCGGCATTCTCATACGTGAACTCGATATCCCGGTCGTACTCGTCGCTCTTCAACCCCTCAAAGCGCTCGATTACACGAAAGCGTCCACCTACATGCAGCTCTGCAACGATGATTTCTGCGCCGTTCCCGAATTTACGGGCGTAGCTGTCAGAATGGGAAAAAGACCCCCGCAAGTCATAATCGGCACGCTCGATGGCGATCCGGAAGCGGACACCGAGATCGCGGAATGGTGCGGTATAGCGAAGGTCCTGCACGATCTCAAGGGAGCGCGTATCGGGCATTTCGGCCATGTGCTCGAATCCATGCTCGACATGCACACCGATCCGACCGCGCTGACAGCGGCATTCGGCTGCCACATCGTACAGACCGAGGCCGAAGACCTCCTCCGTCTTCAGAGAACGGTGACCGATTCCGAGATCGAAGCTAAAAAGGAGCGGATCAGCGCGATGTTCGACATGCCCGACCCGGGATCGGATCCCATCGCCTGCAGAGTGACCGATGAAGACCTCCATACCGCCGCCCGCGCCGCTGTCGCGCTCGACAAGTTCATAGAGGAAAAGGAGCTCGACGGTCTGGCATATTATTATGAAGCCGGGGAAGGAAGCGAGATGCGCAGGCTTGTGACCAACCTGATTGTCGGTAATTCCCTCCTCACCGCTGCCGGTTTCCCCATGTGCGGGGAATCTGATCTCAAGACATGCATCGCCATGATGATCATGGATCGCCTGGAAATGGGAGGAAGCTTCGCGGAATTTCATCCCATCGATTTCACCAGAGGATCGGTGCTCGTCGGACATGACGGCCCCCATCACATAAACATAGCCGACCGGAAACCCGTCCTGAGAAGCCTTTTAAAATATCACGGTAAACCCGGTTCGGGAGCGAGCGTCGAATTCAACATAAAAGAGGGCCCGATTACCATGCTCAGCATCAATACGACCGGCGACGGCCGTTTCAAATTCATCATTGCCGAGGGTGAATCCCTCAAAGGCCCGATTCCGCCGACAGGCAACACGAATACCCACGGGTATTTCAAGCCCGATATCCGTACATTTCTCAAGCGCTGGGTGTCGGAAGGACCGACCCATCACTTTGCCCTGGGTATCGGCCACCGTGCCCACACCATACAAAAAATCGCCGATATTCTCGGCATCGAAAGTGTCATCGCTGCGAATGGATGATTTATCCGGGGAACAGTATCGCAGGATGATTATCTGACCGGATGCATATATACCATCAGGGAGAGCTATTATGGCAGGGAAAACAGGCACCATGATCATCAGAAACGGCGATGTGCTTTTGCCGGACGGAACGATCGAAACCTGCGATGTCTCCATCCATGACGGCAAGATCGGCTTTGAAAGAGCGGCATCTCACCATGAAACCGAAATCGACGCCGCAGGAAACTACGTCCTCCCCGGTCTCATCGACCTGCACACCCACGGCATCGGCACGGTATCGACCGATAAGGGTACGCTCGAAGAATATGCGCATCTCGAGGCTTCACGGGGGACAACGACGTTCTACCCGACCCTGTTCGGCCCTCCGGAAGTCAACGCAGCGAATTTCAGACGTTATTTCAGCGAAACCGACGATCTTCGTAAAACACCCCAGATACTTGGATTCAGGCTCGAATCCCCCTATCTCGCGCAAACCGGAGCCGGTGTATCGAAGGACCTCGCACCCATCAGCTCAAAGATCACCGGCATGCTCCGTGAAGCCGGAAGAGGCTTTATAAAACTGTGGGACGTTTCGCCCGAGCTCGACGGTGCACCGGGATGCATCCGAGAGCTTTCTGAGGACGGCATCATTGTCAGCATCGCGCACACACTCGCCACGATAGAACAGGCGCGGATTGCGGTCGATTCAGGCGCGCGGCTCGTCACCCACCTCTTCGATACCTTCGAGCTTCCCGACATTACCGACCCCGATCCCGGGGTTTATCCGGCAGGGCTCGTCGACTATCTGCTCGTCGAGGACCGCGTAACCTGCGAGATCATCGGCGACGGCACCCATGTCCATCCTCTCCTCGTCGAGAAAACGTTCCGGTGCAAAACACCCGGACGTCTCGTATTCGTCACCGACAGCAACTACGGCGCCGGTCTTCCTCCGGGACGGTACACCCTGCCGGGAAGCTGGGGCAATGTGGAGATCGACGGCTGTAACAACGGTGTCCGCATGCTCGACCGCAACATGGAGCTCGCCGGAAGCGCACTCACTCCTCTCGACAGCTTCCGAAACGCATTAAAGCTTTTCGGGAAAGATATCGCAACTGCAAGCCGTGTGTGTTCCAAAACGCCCGCGGAGCTCATGGGACTCAACAAGGGAGAAATAGCGGAGGGCCGGGACGGAGACATCATCATACTCGACCGGCAGCTGGAGCTGCGGTATACAATTGTCGGGGGCGTCGTGGTCTACAAAAACGAGCGATCGTGATTCCCGGCGTTTTTCTTTCGATGATTCCGGGCCTTATTTCGCTGTATATCCGCCGTCCACAGGGATGTTGACACCGGTGATATAGGCAGATGCGTCCGATGCCAGGAAGACGATAACCCCTTTGAGATCGGTATCGTTCGCAAGACGGTCGAATATCGTCCTGCTGCAGTAGTTATTGACGAAGGCTTCGGGCATGGAAGGCTGGTACAGGCCGCCGGGGCTTACGCAATTGCACCGAACCCCCTTGTCGCCGTAATAGCTCGCGATAAATCGTGTGAAGTTTATGATTCCGCCCTTGTGAAAAAAGTAGTCGGGATACCATGCATGCATGGAGGTACCGACATAGTTGGTCGGATCGGGGCCGATCAT